>JAADFC010000107.1 GCA_013153105.1 Thermoproteota archaeon | reverse complement strand
GCTCGGGGCCTCCTCGAGCAGCGGCGACCCCGGCGAGGCTACCGTGGCGAGCACCTCCCTGAGGCTCCTGGCCCCGTAGCTGGGCGCGAGGTATGCGGGGGTGCCGCCGACCACACTGTAGCTGTGGAGGGCCTCTACGGGGCCCATCTGGGGCCAGAAGCTCCAGGCGTCGAGCAGCTGCATCGGCGAGACGCGGAGCCTCGCCGTGACCCTTCCGTGCAGGGGGGCGCGGGCGGCGAGGAGGCCCCGCTCGAACCAGGAGGCGGCGGAGCCGCTGAGGACTAGGACCATGTCGGCGTCTGCGAGCCTAGTGTCTATGCTCCTAGCAAGCCGGCTGGGCAGCGAGGGGTCGGCCTCGACCAGGTACTGGAACTCGTCGAGCACGACGGCGAACCTCCCCTCCACAGTCTCGGCGGCCTCCTCGAGGAGCGCCACCACGTCAGCTGCTGTGAGGGGTGCGTGGAGCTGCTTGGAGAGCGCCACCCGAAGCTCCTCCACCAGCTGCCGGTAGCCCAGCTCCACCGCCTCGTAGTAGGCCCCCCTCCGGCCGCGGAGCCACTCCACCAGCAGCCGGGTCTTCCCCACCCTCCGCCTACCATAGACTGCGACGACCCGCAGACCCGGCCGTCGCCACTCCGCCTCCAGCACTCTCAGCTCCAGCGCCCTGTCCAGGAAGGGTACCCGGTGCAAGCCCTGCACGCCACGCGTAACAGGATACGCGTACCCAGATACGCTTACCTCTCCCCGCCGCCTCCCCCAGGCCTAACCCGGAGCCAGTAGCGTGAGGCGTCCCTCAACACAGCGCTCAACCGCAGTCTCTCCTCCAGCTCCTCGGGCGTCAACGGTATCACCTCCACCCAAGGCTCTATCGACTCCTCCCACTCGACGCGGTAGACCAGGTCGAGCCTCTCGGTAAACCTCATCCCACGGAAGCTCCCAGAGACTATCACAGCGTCCACATCGCTAGTCTCCAGCGCGTCCCCACGCACCCTGCTGCCGAAGACATAGGCCTCCTCGACCCTCACACCCCTCCTCTCCAACGCCTCCACGAGCCTCTCAACTGCAGCCAGCGCCTCAGCCAGCAGCCTCCTCCTCCGCTCCTCCAACAACCTCCTCAACGTAGCCGAGGATCCTCCTGGCAACCTCCACAGCCCTCTCCGCCTCCTCCCGGTCCACACTCTCCGAGGGGAGGCCGTTCGCAGCGTCCGGGTAGCGGGTGACGGTATAGTACTTGTTCAGCATGTAAAGCTTGTCCTCAAGCTCGCCTGGAAGCCTGAACCCCCACCCACGGAGCCCCCGGTACAGCTCCGTCACGCTGTGAAGCCGTGGGGGCTCCACACCCGCCAACAGTGGATAGAGAGCCTTCAAGGCCTTCTCAACGGCCTGCTGGGCGAAGAACGCGGCCCGGAACCAGCGGCCCTCCTCGAGCATCAGCTCGGCATCCTCAAGGTCCTCCCAGGCGGCGCGGAGCCAGAGGAGGACCTCACGCCTCAGCGGCAAGGTGCACCACAACCCTTCGACCGAGGAGCCGCCCCGCCCCTCCGGCCAGCGGCCCGGGGCGCTGCTTGGGAGTTGTGGCGCCGGGGGCGGGATTTGAACCCGCGCGGGGGAACCCCCACCGGCTCTCAAGGCCGGCCCCTTAGGCCGCTCGGGCACCCCGGCGCCCAGGCCTCAGCCTCGGAGGAGTGGGGACCGCGGGGGTTAACGCTTACCCTCAAGGAGCCCCCGGAGCTGCTGCTCGAGGCTCCTCGTCCATGGCCCCTCCTGCGCCAGCGCCTTTGCAATGCACCGCTCCAGCCGGGGGCCCTGGAGCCCGCGGCACTGGCGTAGGGGGATGCATATCCTCGCCTCGGCCGGCTCGCTCACCTCTATGCACAGCTCCCCCCGGTCGCTGTTGTAGCTGTAGCCCCGGGGCTTCACCGGGGCGCCGGCGAGGTCGCTGAGCAGGTACTCCAGCTCGAAGAGCAGGTCCACGGGCACGGCCACCGCCCCCCGAGGGGCCGCCTATAGTGTCCCGGCCCTGGGGGTGTGCGTCCCCGGTGCCGGGGGTTCTGTGGCCTTGCCCCAGCCTGCCAGCCCGGGCTGCGGCGTGGAGCCCCGCGGCCCCTATGCGGCGGTCTTCGTCCACGGCTGCGACCGCCCAGGGATAGTGGCGGGTATCGCCGGTGTACTGGCTCGTGTGGGGGTCAACATTCTCGATATAAGCCAGACGGTGCTCCGCGGCGTCTTCAGCATGGCCATGATAGTAGACCTGGGCGGCGCTAGGGTTGGGCTCGAGGAGCTGAGGAGCATGCTGGAGGAGGAGGCGCGGCGGCTGGGGGTGGAGGTTAGCGTCTACAGCCTCGACGTGCTCCGGTACATGCAGAGGCCCTAGAGCTGATAGGGAGGGGCCCGGGCGGTGAGGCCCATCTACGGGCTCGGCGAGATACGGGAAGTAGTCGAGATGATACGGCACCGGAGCCTCGACGTGAGGAGTGTGACGCTCGCGCTGGACGCTAGAGGCTGCGCATCCGGTGGCCCCTCGGAGGCCGCCTCCTGCGTTGAGGCGCTGGTAGAGGAGCATGGGCGGAGGCTGCGGGAGGCTGTGGAGAGGGTGAAGGGCGAGCTGGGCGTGCCGGTTACCACTGTCAGGATAGCACTGACGCCCGTGGAGCACCTCGCCGCTGCCGCGCCGGAGGGGCGTAGGGCCGAGGCGGTGGTGGAGGCTGCGAGGGCCGCCGACCGGGCGGCGGAGAGGGCAGGGGTAGACTACGTGGGCGGATGGGGGCTCCACGCCGAGGCCGCCGTCGGCCCCGCCGCGGCTGCGGTAGCGGAGGCGCTCCCCACCGTGCTCTCCGAGACCCGGCGGGTGATGGGGTTCTTCTCGGTCGGCTCCACGCTCCACGGCCTCAGCTTCGACGCCACGCGCCTCTACGTCGAAACCCTGCTGCGCAGCGTCGAGGAGGCCTCGTCCCCGCTGCCCGGCGCAAAGCTCGTCGCGGTAGTCAACCCCGCGCCCGACATACCCTTCCTCCCCGCGGCCCACCACGGCCCCGGGATGCCGCCGGCGGTGCTCCACGTGGCGATAAGCGGGCCGGGCGCGGTGGCCGCTGCGCTCGAGGGGCTCCCCCGCGGGGCGAGCGTGGAGCAGCTCTACGAGAGCCTCAAGAGGGTCGGCTTCAAGGCGGCCAGGCTGGGGCAGCTGGTGCTCGACCGCGTCGCAGCCGAGACGGGCTACGCCGCCGGCGCAGTCGACCTAAGCCTCGCCCCCACCCCCGAGCCCGGCGACAGCATCGCAGCAGTCCTCGAAGCCATGGGCGCCAGGTTCGGCGCCCCAGGCAGCGTGGCCGCGCTGGCGCTGCTCGTGGACGCCCTCAAGAAGGGCGGAGGGATGGCGGTCTGCTGCCACGGCGGCTACAGCGGCGCCATGATACCAGTCATGGAGGACTCGGGCATCGCCAAAGCGGTGGCGGAGGGGCTAGCAACCATGTACAAGCTGATAGCCATGACAGGCGTCTGCAGCACAGGCCTCGACATGGCCCCCGTCCCCGGCGACACGCCCCCCGAGACCCTCACCGGCCTAGCCCTGGACACGCTGGCCCTGGGCGTGGCGCAGGGGAAGCTGCTCGGCGTCCGCCTAGTCCCCGTCCCCGGCGCCGAGCCCGGCGACGTGGTCGAGCTGGGAGGCCTCCTCGGCAAGGCGCCCGTGATGGACCCGGGCCCCGCCGCCCCCGGCGGCTTCACCGGGAGAAGGGGCCGGATGCCGCCTCCCCTGAGGAGGCTGCTGGCCTCCTAGAAAACCTGCTCCACAACCTTGTAGTAGAGCTCCGCTATCAGCACACCAGTCCCCGCCGCGCCCCGCACAGTGTTATGCCCGAGGACGAGGTAGCGGAGCACCGGCTCCCCCTCCAGGGGCAGCGCCGCCCTGCCCACACTCACGCTCATCCCCCGCCCGGCCATCCTGTCCAGCCGGGGCTGCGGCCGGTCCGGCTCCCTCCTCACAACAACCGGAGCCTCCGGCGCAGTGGGGAGCCCAAGCTCCTGGGGCCGGCTCCTCCACTCCTCCCAGACCCGGTAGACCTCCTCCACGCCGCCCGGCCTCTTCTCGAGGAACGCCACCACACTCTCCAGATGGCCGTCCAGCACGGGCACCCTCGTAGTAGTAGCGACAACGTCGACCTCCAGGGGCTTCACCTCCCCGCCCTCGAGCCGGCCAAGGATCTTCCGGGACTCCCTCGCAACCTTCTCCTCCTCACCCCTTATGAACGGGAGAATATTGTCCACTATAGCGTAGCCGGGCACCCCCCGGAACCCGGCGCCGCTTATCGCCTGCATGCTCGTCATGAACACCCTCCGCAGCCCATATGCGTCGAGGAGGGGCTTCAGGCTAAGCGTCAGCACCGCCGTGGTGCAGTTGGGCACCTTGAGTATCGCGCCCCTCCACCCCCTCCGGCGCCGCTGCTCCTCGACGAGACGTATATGCTCCCAGTTAGCCTCGGGATTGAGGAGGGGCACGTCAGGCTCCATCCTGAACACGTTGGCGTTGGAGACCACTATCTTGCCCATGCGAGCCAGCTCCAGCTCTATCGGGCCGGCAACCTCCTTAGGCAGAGCGACGAACACAACCTCGACGTCGCGGAACTCCTCCGGCCTCGGCCTCCTCATAACCAGGCCGGCAGCCTCCCCAGGGAAGGGCGCGTCTATCACCCACTCAACAGTCTCCCCATACCTCTTCCCGGCCCTTGCCTCGCTGGCGGCGACCGCCCTAAGCTCAAACCAGGGGTGCCGCTCGAGAAGGCTGACGAACCTCTGCCCCACCAGCCCCGTGGCGCCCAGAACCGCTACGGGGACCCGGTCCCCCAACGCTCGAGCACCTCCGCGTGGAGCAGCCGGGCGGTCTCCCACTCCTCGCCCGGCCTCACCAGGGCCATTAGTATAGGGCTCCCCGGAGCCCAGAGGATGCTCTCCACCCCGCCCAGCGCCGCAGCCCTCTCCACCAGGTGGCCCGCCACCCTGCTCTCCCGCAGCCCGTCGCCCACAACGCTAACCGCAGAGGCCTCGGAGACGTCTACACCGCTTATCAGGCCCCGCAGCCCCTCCTCCAGCGCCCTGGCAAGCCTCTCGGCGTCGTCCCTCCTGACCACAAGGCTTATCCTAGTCTCGGTTATAGGCTGCATTATCGCGAGGATATTGACACCGTTAACGGCCGCTATGCCAGTAACCTTGCTGGCCACGCCTATCCTCCCCACCAGCCCGCCGCCGGTGACGGTGACCACCGCGAGGCCCTCCGTGGCGACGACAGCCTTCAACGGAGGCGGCCCGCCCTCTCTGGTCACCACTGTCGCCTCCTCCGCGCCGGGCATCGTTATCCTCACAGTAACGTCGACATCCAGTATCGGCTCGAACGTCTTCGGGTGCATCCTCTTAGCGCCGAGGAGCGCCAGCTCCATGGCCTCTGCTATGCTTAGCCTAGGTATAACCCGGGCCTCGGGTATCCTCCTGGGGTCGGCGCTCATCACGCCAGGCACGTCCGTGTAGAGTATAACCTCCTCCGCGCCCAGGAACCTCGCGAGGAGCGTGGCGGTGTAGTCGCTCCCCCCGCGGCCGAGGAGGACGGTGCGCCCCTCCCGGGTGCCCGCCACGAACCCGGTGACCACGGGGACCACACGGTGCTCCAGGAGGGGGAGCAGCTTGCTCCGCACCAGCCTCTCGGAGAGCTTGTAGTCGACAGTGGCCTCCCACGGGTCGCCCTCAGCCACTATCCCCGCCTCGCGGCCGTCCAGCCACACCGCCTCTATGCCCTGGCTCCTCAGCGTAGCCGCGGCGACAGCGGCGCTCAGCCTCTCCCCGAACGAGACTATCGCCGCCCTCGCGTGGGGGGTAACCTCGCCTATCACCTTAACCGCCCACACCAGCTTGAACAGTTCGTCGAACAGCCTGCTCAGCTCCCCCAGCAGGCTCGTCGCCTCCCTCTCGCTGGTAACCGCGGCCCTAGCCGCGCTGTAGTAGCGCTCCATTATCCTCTTCAGCCTGGGCTCCCAGCCGACAGGCTTCTCAACAATCTCTATCAGCTCGTCGGTGACGCCCTTCATGGCCGAGACGGTCACCGTTACACGGCGCCCGCCGGAGAGGAGCTTCTCCACCTCCCCCGCGAGGGTAATGTAGCCGCCGCCGTCCCGCAGCAGGGACCCCCCAAACTTGGCGACAACTATACCAGACACGGCCTACAGCACCCCCATCACCGAGGCAGCCTCCACCAGGTCCGAGAGCAGCGCAGCCGCCGTCGCACGCGCCCCCGCCCCCGGGCCGCGGAGCATCACCGGCCCGGCCTCGGCGCTCTCCACCACCACCGCGTTCTCCACGCCGCGTATATCGTAGAGCACGCTCCCAGGCTCAGCCTCAAGGAGGTCCACGTAGGCCCTCCCCGCCGCGGGCTCGACCACAGCCACGTAGCGCAGCCTCCTCCCCGCAGCCGTCGCCCTCCTAGCCCGCTCGAAGGCCTCCCCGTCGACGCGGGCTCTCCGCTCAACCCTCCCCAGGGGTATCCAGCCGCCCAGCGTGCAGGAGACAATGGAGGCCTTGGCGGCCAGGTCGAAGCCCTCCAGGTCCGCCGACGGGTCCGGCTCCGCGTACCCCCTCTCCTGCGCCTCCCGCAGCGCCTCCCCGAAGGAGGCCCCCTCCACCGCGCGGGTCAACAGGTAGTTGGTGGTGCCGTTCAGGGCGCCGACAACCCTCTCCACCCGCCTGCCCGCATAGCCCCAGCGGAGAAGGTCTATGAGCGGCGTGCCAGCCATCACCGTCGCCTTATAGTAGAGCCTCGGCTTCGAGTAGATGTATACGGCGAGCCTGTCGCACGCAACCGCCAGGGGCGCCTTGTCCGCCGCGACCACCGCGCCCCCCGAGCCTAGGACGCGGAGCCACCAGCCCAGGGCGGGCTCCACGTCCTCGTACCTGCTCGGCGTAGCGTCAACCAGCACGTCGGTCCCGCACTCCTCCAGCGCCCCCTCCACGCCGAGCCCCGGCCTCCCCCCGGGCAGCCGGGAGACCCCGCCACGGGGCGCCTCGAGCGCCCTCTCAACCAGCCCCCACTCCAGCACGCCGCCCCCCGCGGCGCAGAGGGCGCCCCTGCTGTCAGCCACGAACGAGACGCCAACCCTCAGCCCGTAACGCTCCTCCAGCAGCCCCCGCCTCTCGAGGAGCAGCCGTACAAACTCCCTGCCAACATTGCCGAAGCCGGCGACCCCCAGCCTCACCGCCCCAGCTCCCACGGCGCCCCCACCATGAAGCCCCGCGGCAGCCCCGCCAGGCTGGAGGCCTAAACCTTCACCCCCCAGGCGGCGGCGTGTGGCGCCAGAGGCTCACCGGGCTCGGCTCCCGGAGCCCGGGCCGCGTCTCCCCCCTCCTCAGCCTCTCCAGCGCCCTCCCCAGCGGCTCCGCGTCAAGGCAT
>JAADFC010000008.1 GCA_013153105.1 Thermoproteota archaeon | reverse complement strand
TCCCGGCTCGCCAGCTCCCGGTCACCGCCGCCCCAGACGGCGAGATGCAGCCGCCGGGGTATCGCGGTTACCCCAGCGGCCGCGGCGCTGCGGGGAGGGGGCGCGCGTTGGGCAGGGTGCGCGTCTACCCGAACGAGGCTGTCCGGAGGGTTATCGCTTTCATACCGGAGGGCCACCTGCATGTGAGGCTGGTGCTGGAGCTTGATGACCAGACTATAGTGCTCCAGGAGGCTACCGTTGCCGCCATAGTGAGGGCCTACGCTTCGGTGGCGCTGCACCCCACCAGGAGGGCGGTGGAGCTGGCCTCGCGGAGGCTCGGCAAGGGGGAGAGGAAGCCGTTCTACGCCGAGTGGCAGCTCCTCGAGACGGGGAGGAGCGAGGAGGAGGTGCTCGAGGAGGCCGAGAAGCTGCTCGAGGAGGCGGAGCGGCCTGGGGGCGGCGCGGAAGCCTCTTAGCCGCGGCGCCGTATACGCGTGTAGACGCCGTGGAGGGAGGGTGTTGAGCGAGGTAGTCTCCTTCCGCGTCCCCAGGGAGCTGCGGGAGAAGATGAGACGCTACAAGGTGGACTGGCCGCGGGAGCTGCGCGAGTATATCGAGAGGAGGATACGCGGCCTCGAGGCCCTGGAGGTCCTCCGGGAGGTCGAGGAGAGGGCGGCGAGGCGGAGGGTCAGAGTGGACTCCACCCTGCTCCTGCGAGAGGAGCGGGAGCAGCGTTGACCGTGCTCGACGCCTCCTTCCTAGCCAAGGTTGTGCTCGAGGAGGAGGGCTCCAGGGCGGCCAGGAGGCTGCTCCGAGGCTGGCTCGAGGCCGGCGAGCCCCTTCACACGGTTGACCTCGCCTACGCGGAGCTTGTTAACGTGCTCTGGAAGCACGCCGCCAAGATAGGCGACCTGGAGCCCGGACAGGCGCTGGAGGCCCTCGAGGATCTCGACAGGCTGTGGAGGCTCCTCGACGTCCACCCGGCCCCCGAGCTGGCCAGGGACGCGCTCAGGATAGCCGTGGAGGAGAACGTCACAGGCTACGACGCCCTCTACCTGGCCGCCGCCACCCGCTACGGCGGGCCCCTCGCGACCTTCGACCAGCGCCTCGCAGCCGCGGCCCACCGGCTGGGCGTCACCGTGGCGCCCTAGCCCTCCACCGCCGGGGATGCAGTGAGGAGCCCAGGCTCCACCACGCCTGCCACAGCGGCCTCCCTACCATCCGGGGGGACCACGCACTCCGCGTCGCTGAGCGCGGAGAAGAGGTAGATGGCCAGCCCTGCGAGGGCCGCCAGAGCCACGAAGAGCACCCTCCCACCAGGCTCCCACCAGAAACCCTGGGGAGGGGTTAAGCCTGTCGCCCCCCGCCCACCAGCCGCCGCAGAGTCTCCGGCTGCACAAGCTCCAACAGCGTCCCAGTAGACTCCAGGGGCTCCACAGCCTCAACCACAGCCAGCCCCCCAGGACGCAGCCGCACCCTCCCACCGGTGAGGCAGGCGAGCAGCTCCTCAAGATCCGGGTTGTGCCCAACCAGTACGACCTCGTCAAGCTCCACGCCGCGCAGCTCCAGGCAGCTGAGCCTCCCCGGCGCAAGCCACTCCACAACCTCCACCCGCGACCCCCAGACGCCCGCGACTATCTCAGCCGTCTCCCTAGCCCTCCTCAGGGGGCTACTATACACCCTCGAAGGCTTGAACGGGAGCACCCTAGCCACAAGCTCAACCTCCACCCTAGCCTCCGGGAGCAGCCACCTCTCCTCATCACCACCAGCCACATCCCTAGACACAGCCCGGCCATGCCTCATCAACGCAAACACAGCCAAGACACCCACCCCAGGAGTAAGGCCTCCCGGCAGGAGACCCAAGCCCTATAGAGCCATATAGCCGGGAACCAGCCCAATGAGGCACCTGCCGCTGACGCAAAGAAGCCTCCACCCCCCGTGAACACCCACCGGGCAAGTGGGCCCCAACGGGGCTCATCCGCGCCAGCTGGAGGAGGCCGGCCTTGGCAGCGCTCGCGGAGCTTGTCATAGAGCAGCTGGGGCCGCTGCGTAACACGAAGGTTGAGCTGGGTGATGTAACACTAATATTCGGCTACCCGAACAGCGGCAAGAGCTACACTCTAAGGGCTATATATGAGAGCCTCATGCTCCACGACCCTCCGGTGGTTAGGACATGCCTAGCCCGTATGAAGCCTCTTGACAGCAGGATAGTCAGGATAGAAATCGGCGAAGTCTCGCGGAGCCGGGGGGAGGGCGCCGTCGCCAGAAGGGTGAAGGTTTGCATAGACGTTGAGAGGCTAGTCGACATGCTGAGGGACAGAGTGGAGAGGTGCAGCCGTGCTGGCCTGCTGCCGCCGCACAGCGTCGAGTTCCGCGGCAGCGGTGTGCTTGGCCTCGAGGAGAGGCGCCGCGAGATCGCTGAGACCGTAGTTGAAGTGTTCTCTGAGAAGGCACGTGAACGCTACCCCGATGCAACGCTGTCTGTCGAGGGCAAGCTTACCTGTACAATCATACCAAAACTGCCGCTCCAGAAGTATAGCGAGATAACAGAACTGATCCCGGTGATAGATGATGCAGGCGACGAGATACTGATACGCGACGTGGTGCTGAGGGCTGCTGTCGCCTCAATGCTGGGAGACCTTGTCGACCCTGCCCTCTTGGTGGAGGAGGCGCTACGCCGGCTAACGGGAGGGAGCACGCTCAGCCGCGTAGTCTACGCCGCCTACGGTCGCAGCCTGCTCTCCCAGGCTATGCTGTACACTCTGCTCGAAAAGGAGAAGACAACTACAGCCGTGATAGAGGCTGTCTTCGCATCCCGCAACATTCCTGCCCTAAGCCTGTTCCACGCGCTGTACGAGGGCTACCGCAGCCTCCGGGAGGACCCCAACCTGCTCGAGAAGCTTGTAGCTATATTCTCCCCCCTACTTGGCGGCCGCGTCAACATAGGCGACGCGGAGATAGCATACCAGAGTGATGGAGCCCCGGTACCCCTCAACATGGCCTCGGCCCTCGCCGGAGAAGCTGTAGCCCTCATGCTCGCTGCCGCTGCCGTGGCACGCCACGGCAGCGGGCTCCTCCTGATAGAGGAGCCGGAGGCGCAGCTGCACCCGCGCTACCAGATGCTGGTACCGCTAGCCCTCTACGGCCTCGCCGCCCACGGCGTGAAAGTCGTGGTTACAACGCATAGCCCCATAGTGATAGAGGTTGCCGCAACGCTGGCCAGGCTCGCGCACAGCGACCAGCGCCGGCTGCTACGGGCCGTCGAGAAGCTGCTAGCCAGGGCAGCCCCCCGAGGTGAGCCCGAGGGCCTTGCGGGCCTGCTGGCGGACAGCATACCAAGGCTCAGCGTCCTCTTCTACTACTTTGACGGAAGTAGAGCTGTGAGGTTCGACGCGGAGAAGCTCGTGGAGGAGAGTGTGCCCAGCCATACCGACGTTGACATCTCACTGACTAAGTGGGTGATAGACATCTCCGCCCCCTAGCACCTGCAGCAGGAGCCTCAGCCGCGGTGCGCAGCTTGAGCGCCTACGAGCGGCCGCCTGGTGGTATGCACGATGGCGCCTAGGCTCGATGTAACCGCCGCCGGGGTATCTTGTGTTGAAGGCGGCTGCAGCCTACCACTCGCCGGCGGCAGGGTTGTAATTATCGTCAACGTCGAGGAGCTTGCCGTGGTCGACCCTGCCCTAAAGTCAATGGAGCACTGCGACTGCGTGGTAGCCCTACGGTGTGGAGGTGACAGGGTTGTACTGCTCCACGTGGAGTTAAAGGATTTAGGCCTAAGCCTCTTCGCCCAAGCCGCGGAGGGTAACGCTTCAGCGCTGGAGAGGCTCCGGAAGCTGGTTGACGACGCTGCCCGTAAGGTCTACATGTGCCATGCAAGGCTCTTCGACCGGGGCACCAGGGACTTACACCGCTTCCTGGCCGGCCACGGGAGCGCGGCGGTGGCTCATGTTCTCCTAGTAGCTGTGCCGGGCCCGGACAATCTGGCTAAGGGGCTGCCAGCCGGTGTCGCGTCGAGGGTCTTACGGGTGTACCGTAGGTTCCTGGAGACGCTGCGCTCGAGACTCCAGGGCTACTGTAGGAGCGGGACCGGCTGCCGCGGCGGTGTGGTAGCCTGCGGTGACGCCAGGCCGGTTGTGGAGGCGTGCAGGGGCGGGGGCCGGTAAGCCCTTAGCGTGCGGCCCGGCTTGAGGAGGCTCCATCGTTCCCGGTGGAGCCTCCGTGGCTGCCCGTCTCGTGGTGGGCGGCGCCTCCGAGGGTGTCGACGCCGTCGCCTACCTGGTCGAGAGGGATGGGCTTCAGGCGGTCCGGGAGAGGGTGCCCGAGGCCGCGGCCGTGGTCGATGCTGGGGACTTCGAGGCGAGGCTGGAGCAGGCGGTGCTCCTCTACCGCGGCGGGTCGCCGGCGCGTGTCCTCCTCGTGGGCGCCGGCGAGGGTGGGGAGTGGTTCGGGGAGGCTGAGCGTCTCCGGGTC
Source organism: Thermoproteota archaeon (assembly GCA_013153105.1). Lineage (GTDB taxonomy): Archaea > Thermoproteota > Thermoprotei_A > Sulfolobales > Pyrodictiaceae > QNYQ01. The sequence continues at coordinate 3,016 of JAADFC010000008.1, read as the reverse complement.
GCCACCGCCACCGCCGTGAAGGAGGCTAAGAGGCTGAAGAGGGTAACCAGCCTAGGCATAGTTGTGCCCGAGAAGCTGCTCGAGGCGGCCGCGCGGGAGGGCCGCGGCGAGGAGTGGGCGCTGGAGCAGGCGCTCGTCGCCGCGGACATGGCCAACTACGTGTACAGCCTCAAGTCGAGAGACAAGCCCCACGCGCTCGGCGAGATAAGGGTCTCCCCGGTGCCCGGAGGCGTGGAGCCGGGGAGGGTTGCGGAGGCGGCTGAGGCCATAGCGGAGGGGGTCCGGGTAGCGAGGGATATAGCCAACGCGCCGCCCTCGAGGATGAACCCGGAGAAGGTGGAGGAGACCGCTAGGAGCCTCGCGGAGCGGCTCGGCCTCCGCATCAGGGTGTTCCACCGGGGCGAGCTGGAGAGCCTGGGCATGGGCGGGATACTGGCGGTGGGCAGGGGCAGCAGCGTGGAGCCCCGCCTCATAGTACTCGAGTCCGACGGCGGCGGCCCAACCTACGCCGTCGTAGGTAAGACAGTTACCTTCGACAGCGGCGGCCTCGACCTGAAGCCGCCCCAGTACATGCTCGAGATGAAGTACGACAAGGGCGGCGGCGCCGCCGCTATAGGCGCCGTGGTCGCTGCTGCGAGGCTCAGGCTGCCGGTGAAGCTAGTAGCCCTGATACCCGCGGTGGAGAATATGCCCAGTGGCAGCAGCTACAAGCCCCTAGACGTCCTCGAGATGTACAACGGGCTCCGGGTGGAGGTGGGCAACACGGACGCCGAGGGCAGGCTCATAATGGCCGACGCGCTCGCATACGCGGCGGAGAAGTATAAGCCCAAGGCCCTGATAGACCTCGCCACACTCACCGGCGCCGCCGTGATAGCTCTGGGCAACCACGCCGCAGCCCTCATGGGCAACAACGAGGAGCTGCTCGCCAGGGTGGAGAAGGCCGCGTGGAGGGCGGGCGAGCCCGCCTGGAGGCTCCCCATGTGGCCCGTGTACGGTAAGCAGCTCGAGAGCAAGGTCGCCGATGTCAACAACGTGGGCGGCCGCCCCGCCGGCGCGATAACCGCAGCCAAGTTCCTCGAGCACTTCGTCGGCGAAACAGCCTGGGCCCACCTGGACATAGCGGGCGTGGCCTGGGTGCAGGAGAAGGGGCCCTGGAAGCCCTACTACAGCCAGGGCGGCGCCACAGGCTGGGGCGTGAGGACCCTCATAGAGCTCCTCCGCGAGGAGACGCAGACCCGCCGGGAGGGGTAGCACCGCAACGGCAACAGCCGGAGGCGGCTGGCGCCGCAGGCTAGGGGGCTAACCTAGATATAACACTCCCTTTCCACATGACCGAACCCTCCACGGAGCCCCGCCCCCCCGGGAGCGGCTGGGAGGCTTGCCCGCCCTAGCCCTGGCCCTGGGAGCCCTCGTGGCAGCCGCGGGCGCGGCGGCAGCCTACCTCATAAGGCGGGCAGCGGCGGAGGGGGACGACTACGCAAAGGCTATGGGCGTCTTCGGCGCCGTCGTCCTCCTAGCGGTCGCCGCCATGGCGGGTGTCGCGTTGACGGCGGTCTCGACCGCAGCCGGCTAGCACTCCTCCCGGCGGGAGGAGAGGGGGCCCCGGGCCCTAGTTTTACACTGCCTCTACCTCGCCGCCCCTCCCCAGCTCCGGCGGCTCTAGATGTAGTAGCTCAGCATGCTCCGCTGCGCGGCCTCCTCCGCCTCCAGCACCACCACCGCGCCGCCGCCGAGGTGGAGGCGGGCGTAGACCCGGGGCGGCTCCCCGCCGGTGAGCGCCTCTACTATGCCGCAGCGGTTGAGGCCCTTGAGGCCCACCTCGACGATTATATCGCCCACCCTGTAGAGGGCCACTACGAGGTCCACGTTCTGCTCGCCCCTCCTCGAGACCGGGGCTGCGGGCACCTTGTCGAACCCCCTGTAGACCAGCTCCCTGTCGGCCAGCTCCTCCAGCTCGTCGAGCACCTCGAGGAACTCCCTGCTGCACGTGCCCATCCCGCGGATCCGCGGCCAGAGGCTGTGGAGCCTCTCCTGGAGCCTCGACAGGGCGTGGCGGAGCACCGCGACGGGGCCCTGGGGCTCCTGGCCGCCCCGCCCAGCCTGGGCCCCGCCGCCCGGAGCTATGGGCGGCACCCGGGCGAGTCACCTCCCTACCAGGTCTCCCCCGGAGGCCCGGGGGGTGCCGTGGTGGGAGTGTATGCGGCTGGGTTCCTCTAATATCCCCGGGCCCCGGGCCGCCCTGGCCCCCGTCCGCCGCGGGGGGCTGCCTTGGCGGTGCAGCGTGTGGGGCTGGCGGTGCTGCTTGTCGCTGCCGCCGCCGTGTTCGACCTCTACATGCTCGTCTCGCGGCTCCTCGGGGGCGGCGTGGGGCTCCTGGAGGTGCCCTGGAGGATGGCCGCGCTGGGCGCTGAGGCGGCTGCGCCGCTCTTCCTCCTCCCCCACGGTGGGGGTGGGCCGCCTAGGCTTGTGGCCGCCGGCTTCGCTGCCGCCGCCGCGGTGCTCCACGCGGCGCTGGCCTTCGCGGGGGGTGTGGGCGATGCTGTGGCGGCGCTGCTGCTCGCCGCCGCTGCCGTGGCCGCGGTTTTGGGGCGGTAGCCCTCCGCGTAGCCGTGCGTTACTTGGCCCGCCTCCTCCCCGGCCTGGCGGGGGCCCGCTTCGAGGCCGCGGCGGCTGCTGCTGAGCGGCTGAGGGCTGCGAGGCTCGCTGCCGCCGCCGCTAGGCCGGCCTCCGCGAGGAGGAGGGGGCTGGGCTGGAGGGCCGCGGAGGCCATCAACACGATTCCGGCTGCCGTGTAGGCTGCCGCCAGCGCGGCTGCGCCCCGGTGCTCTCCCACTGCCTCCGCGGCGGCGAGGCCGAGGGGTGTGTCTAGGAGCGGGTAGAGGGGGGCCACCCATAGGAGGGGCAGCAGCCTGGGAGGCGCCGTCTCCAGGGCGGCTATGTAGGCTGCGTAGACCGGTATGGCGAGCGCGAGGAGCCGCCAGGCGCCCACCCTGTCGCAGGCGAGGCCTGCGAGGGG
>JAADFC010000152.1 GCA_013153105.1 Thermoproteota archaeon | reverse complement strand
TACTCGCCCGTCTCGCCCACATACACCACCCTCCCGCCGAGCCTCTCCGCGAGCCGGCGCGCCTCCCCAGGCGCCTCCTCGAGGGGAACCAGCCGCCTGGATTGGAGCAGCCCCCTCAGCCTTGCAGACCACACGTCGGCCTCGAAAGTCGAGAGGAGCCGCACATGCTGGGCTACCACGCCAGGCACGTTGGCAGGGTAGACCTCCAGGAGCCTACCCCCAGCCTCGACCCTAGCGAGCCTCACGCTGAACACCATATACTTCTCGGCGCCTCCTACAACGTAGAAGAAGCCCTCATCCTCGACGCGGCCCAGGAAGACCACACCCTTACCACGCTCGTTCTCCACTAGAAGCGCATCGGAAAGCAGCCGCTTGGCCCTAACAGGAAAGCCCAGCCGCGCAGCCTCCCGGAACGCCTCCAACGCGTACCCAGCCAGCTCCACGTCCCGGCAACCCCTCCACACGCACGGCGGGGAGCAGGCGGCTCGGCACGTATAGACAGTATCCAGGGGCGCCCAGGCGTGGAGGATGGGAGAACCGTGGGGCTGCCCAGGCGCGCGGGTCGGTGGAGAAAACGGTAGGGGCTCCAGGCCGGCTAGCTGTAGTGGGCGGTTGTTATAATCTTCTTTACCGTCTTGATGGGCTTCCCATCCTTCACGAATGTTATGTGGGCGGCGCAGGCGAGGCAGGGGTCGAAGCTCCTTATCGCCCTCACGAAGTCAAGCCCCGTCCAGTCCTGCGGCTCGGTCTCCTCAGTTACATAGGTGTTTATGGCCGACTGCTCGAACGGGCTCCTCTTCTCCCGGCCGTCGAACTTAGTGTCGAACGGGCTCGCGTTGCCCGTGGTCGGCGCGTGTATCTGTATGTTCAGCACGCGGCCGCCCTTCTGTACCATCCAGTGCCTCACAGTACCCCTCGGCGCCTCAGTGAAGCCGACGCCGAAGGTTATCCTGTTCGGCACCCTCCACGGCCTGCTAGTCCTAGTGTGGCCAGTCTTCACGTACTCAAGGGCCTTGGTGGCGAAGTTCCACGCGGCAGCAACGTCTACCAGTATGTTGAACGCCCTAGCCCAGAGCCTGTAGAGGGTGCTGCTGAACTCGGGGACCTCCCAGGTGAAGGTATCCTCGTCACACACACTCTGCGGCAGCTCGTCGGTGCACGCCCGGGGCAGCGTCACACTAAGGGTGCCGTTGCCGTTGCTCTTGAAGAGGCCCAGGTAGTCGCTGCCCGGCTGCTTGCTGGCAACAAGCAGCCTCGCGTACGGGCCGACCTCAAAGGGCACTATCCTACCGTCAGGCATCACCATCCTCACATGGGCGACCCACGTGTACTTACCATTCCAGTCCCTGGCGGTGAGCTTAGGCAGAGTCACCTTGAGCCACGGGTGGTAGGGCACCAGCTCCGACTTCCCGCCGGCGAGCTTGTTCCCCAGAGGATCTGCGAAGTCGCTCTTCTCAAGCTCGCCGTACCAGGGTAGCGTGGAGACCTTATCAGCCCAGTCCTCGTAGAACGCGTGGTCAACGTACTCAACTATGGAAGCCTGGTACTTCGCGTAGCTGTTGTGGATAAGTTCACCCTTGTATACAACGCCGGGCTTGAGCATCCTCTTCTTAGCGTTCTCCTCCATTGCCTTGTAGAACTCCTCCCACTCAACGTAGTCGCCTACAGCCTCGTATGTCTCGGGGTCGTCGAATATGCCGCTGCTGGCGACGGCAAGCACAGTAGACTTAGCCTCATCAGGGTGGTAGCTTATACCGTTGTCCTCGTACTTGTAGGTGTCACGGTAGAATGTGAGAAGGTCCTCCCATATGTAGTACATGTACTTGACCCAGGCGGTGAGCTTGGTCAGCCGGTAGATGTAGCCTATCACCAGGTACTCGGCGTTGGAAAGGTCCGTACTTATGCCGCCCGGTATGAGGGTCGAGGGGTGGCTGTGCCTGCCGTATATCAGTACGCCTGCCTCCCTGGCGTAGCGCTGGAACTTGGCGGCCAGCTGCCACACCTTACCCGTTATGGGCGTCAGGGCGGCCATTATGTCCGCTATCGTTGTGAAGCCGTGCTTGTCCCTGTTCGGCGCCAGGGTCTTCTTGGCCTCGGCGTAGACGGAGGGCGTCATAGTGGCGACCACGGGCGCACTGTAGTCCGGGCCCTCAAGCATGTTCAGTATTATGGTATGGTCGTATATGTGGTCGGTCATTGCGAAGGCCATGTTTCTCAGCGCTACACCCATGCGGTAGGGGCTCACGCCGTAGACCATGTCGGCTGCTATGACAGAGGCGTTGGCGTGGCTGGCTCCGCAGACGCCGCATATACGGCTGTTTATATGGGGCATGTCCTCGGGGGGCCGGCCTATGTCGAAGACCTCGAAGCCGCGGAACATCGTGACGTAGCTCCTGACACTCTCCCTTTCGGGCCTCCGCGTGTTGGTGTCAACTATCACGCGCAGCGCCAGGTGGCCCTCAATCCTCGTTATGGGGTCTATGAGAAGCTCCTTCTTGACCATGACCGGCCCGCCTCTTTCCTGCCCGAAGAGCTAAAAATAAGGCCGAGCAGTCTTAAGACTACCCCAACATTAACCCGTGTATAGGCCTATGCTAGGGCCGTCCCGGCCTGGAAGCGGAGGGGGGCTCAGCAGCGGTTGGGGCCTCCCCACACCCCCGGCTCGGAGGGTCGGCGGTAATACCAGTCCTCACAGCCCGCCAGCCCCCGTGTGGACCTCCTCCTCATAGGTTGTCCGCCTCCACACAACAAGGCCGCGGCGGCCCAGCTCCTCTAGGAGCCGGGGGAGCAGGCTGCTGAAACGCTCCGGGGGAACCACGCCGGCGGGCAGCTCGTCCCCCGCGTCGACGGCGACGTGGCGGGTGAGCCACGCGTGCACCAGCCCGGTTGCGTAGGTTAGCACCGGCGTGTCCAGCCCGGCCTCGCTCTGCCTCGCGTCGAGAATATACTCTACAGTCTTGACCGAGCGGCCGCTCCGCCCTCTCACCCTGGTGTAGAGGACTAGCCTGTCACCCTCCCTGGGGAGTCTCTCCTCGAGCAGCCTCGCAAGGAGGGCCCTGGGCTCTATACTGCAGCTCTCAACCACCACGCTCCGCTCGTCGAGCAGCCCCAGGCTCCGGAGGCCGCGCAGCAGCGAGAGATGGCCCGGGTAGCGCAGCGTGTACTCCACGAGGCTCGCCACGCGTCCCTGGAGCGTGTGGAGGAGGGTGCGCAGCCCGTCCGTGGGCAGCGCCTCGAACACCCCCGCGCCGGGGACCTCGACCCTGGAGACCGCGCCGGCCACCGGGTCCAGGGCCACGAGCCTACCACCGACTATGGCGCGTGCCGGGCGGGTATACTCCTCCACAAGGTCCTCCATGTTCCACGAGGCTACAAGCCCGAGCCCCTTCTCCTCCTCAGAAAGGCCTCCAACATAAATGTAGGCGTCCTTGACAGAGTCCATGTGCTCGACCGAGAAGTGGACCATCATGTTAGAAAGCCCCGGCGCGACGCCGGCATCCACGACAAGCGTCACACCACGCTTAGCAGCCTCCCCCGCGAACTCCATCGGGTCGGGTATGTAGGAGACGTCCACAATCCTCCCAGCACCCGCCGCGATGAGAGAGCGCAGCGCCTCCACGGCAGCACGGCTGGGCAGCGCGGTCGCGACAACCCTGCACGTGCGGGCAAGGAACAGCGAGCCGCTGCCGCTGGCGGCATCCATCAGGCGCGCCTCGAAACCCTCCCTCTCGGCCTCCCGCACCCTCCTCGCAGAAGCGTCGACGACGAGGGGCGGGAGACCCCACTCCCGCAGCAGGCGCGCTGCCACGCTGCCGACGCGGCCGAAGCCCACGAGGCAGACGTCACGCTGCATGGCACCTGCAGCCCCAGGGCAGCCCGCGGGAGCAGCGTAGCATATAGACGGTGCCGCCGTGACGCCGGCGTTGCCCGCGGCGAAGTAAAACACGGCTAGGACGGGAAGGGCCTGCTGCAGCGCCAAGCGCCCCGCGGCTAGCAGACCCTCCAGCCGGGCTCCGCCTCGTCGCCGACGGTGACCAGAACGGGACGCTGCCCCTTCTCGCAGCCCGCAGCCAGTATCATACCCTCACTAAGGTACCCGCGGATCCGCTTTGGCTTCAGGTTGGCCACCACTACAACCTTTTTGCCGACGAGCTCCTCGGGCTTGTAGTACTCCGCTATGCCGGATACTATCTGCCTCCGCTCCCCGCCCAGGTCAACTATCAGCCTGAGCAGCCTAGTGCCGGGTATGTGCTCAGCCTCTACCACCTTGCCGACTCGGAGGTCTATACGGGCGAACTCATCGATTGATATCTGCTCCCCCGCCATTAGAGCCACCTCCCTGCCGGGCCCTCTAGCGGCACGCTTGGCGGCGCGGGCGGCCCGCCTAGAACCCTTGGGCAGCCGCGCCTTCCCGGGGATACGGCTAGCCGGTCTTACAGGGCGCCTCGACCATGCGGTCGCCGGCTACGACTTGGTCTATGCTATGTATGGCAGCTCCAACACCGTCGAGCACACGTTTAACCTCCTCAAAGTCTATATCGTCGCCCTCGACTATCACTGTGAGGCTCAGCGTCTCCACGTCCACCTCGTTGACGGTTATGTTCACGCCCTCGACACCCTTAACCTTGGAGAGTTCAAGCGCCACATCCACTATGGAAGGCTCCTTGAGGGGCTTCAGCACGTCCAACACGAGCCTCCGCAGGCCAGGCAACTCTCAGCCGCTCCCTCCAGCTCCTCTAGCTTCCACGCCCTCCTACCCCCAGGGCGCCCTGGAACTTAACCTTCCGGGTGCGGGGCGGGGGAGCTAATTATCTGGGCCTCGCTGCTATAGCAGGGGACGCGGCCAGGGTGGAGGGCTACAGGGTTGACGGCCAACATCAGCCAGGCAGTAGACAGTATAGATAGGGCGCTGGTCCGCCTGCTCGCCCGAAATTCCCGCATGAGTATACGTGAGATAGCCCGTGAGCTTAAGCTCTCCCCCTCCACGGTCCACGCGAGGCTGCGGAGGCTCGTCGAGCTGGGCCTCATTAAGCGTTTCACCGTCTTGCCCGACTACGAGAGGCTGGGCTACAGCATAACAGCTGTTATCCTCCTCCAGGTTGAGGGTGGTATGATAGTGAATGTTGGCGAGGTTGTGTCGAGGAACCCGCGCGTGATACAGGTCTACGATATAACCGGCGACTATGACCTCGCTATAATAGCCAAGTTTAAGAACATAAGCGAGCTCGACGGCTTCCTGAAGACTATAAACCGAATGCCGTATGTCAAGAGGAGTGTTACAAGCCTCTCCCTGCGCGTGATAAAGGAGGATTTCACGGAGCCGCTGATAGCCGAGGAGCAGCAGTAGCGAGGGCAGGCCTCAAAAACCGCCTCAGCCGGGCCCGGCGTGCGCCTCGGGAGAGGCGCAGCGGGGTGCAAGAGCGTGGCGGAAGAGAAGCCTAGGGCTATAGTGAAGAGGCCTAGGCTCATACGCTACGGCGGTGCTGACCCCGGCCTCCGCGAGGGCAGAGGATTCAGCGTGGCCGAGCTGGCCGAGGTGGGGCTCACGCCGCGCGAGGCTAGGATGCTCGGCCTCTACGTGGACGAGAGGCGTAAGAGCAAGTGGGAGTGGAACGTGGAGGCGCTGAAGCGGTTCCTCCAGGAGATAGGGTACCGCAAGTAGCCTGAGAGCGGTGGCGGCCGCCTCCCGAGGCCCCGCCCAGAGGGCTGGGCTCCGTTGCAGCAGCCGGCAGCGGCTCCCCGCAGTCCCCTGGTTTCCCTCCGCGGGATAGTCAAGGTCTACCCTGGAGGCGTCCGGGCCAACGACGGGGTGGACCTTGACATCTACCCTGGGGAGGTCCTCGGCCTCCTAGGCGAGAACGGTGCCGGCAAGACGACCCTCGTCTCGATACTCGCGGGCCTAGTCAGGCCCGACGCGGGCGACATATTCGTCAAGGGTAGGAGGGTCGAGATAAGGAGCCCCCGCGACGCCGCGAGGCTCGGCATAGCCCTCGTGCCGCAGCATCCCCTGCTCGTCGAGAACTTTACCGTGGCGGAGAACGTGCTCCTTGCCGCCCGGCTGGCTGGTAGGAGGGTGGGGCTCGGCGAGGTTCGGCGGGGGCTGCGGGAGATAGCTGAGCGGTTCGGCCTCGGCGTGGACCCCGACGCGAGGGTGTGGAGGCTCTCGATGGGCGAGCGGCAGCGGGCGGAGGTGGCGCGCGCCCTCTACCTTGGTGCTGAGGTGCTGCTCCTGGATGAGCCTACCACGCATCTCACTCCTGAGGAGTCGCGGCGCCTGCTCGGGATTATGAGAAGCCTCGCCGAGTCGGGAAGGTCGGTGGTGTTTATCACGCATAAGATAGGGGAGGTTCTCGAGGCTGCCGACAGGATAGCCGTGATGCGCCGTGGGAGGATAGTGGCGGTCCTGGATGCCTCGGAGGCTACGCCGGAGAAGCTGCTCCGGCTCATGTTCGAGGGTCGCGGCGCGGTGCTCGAGAAACGCTACCCCCCAAGGAGGCCGGGTGGCGTGGTGCTTCGCGTGGAGAACCTGTGGGTGAAGGGGGCCCATGGAGTGGACGCGGTGAAGGGTGTGAGCCTGCTCCTCCGGGAGGGCGAGGTGCTCGGCGTGGCCGGCGTGGCGGGCAACGGGCAGCGCGAGCTCTTCGAAGCGCTCATCGGGCTGCGGCCTCCGAGCCGGGGTAGGATAACGCTCCTCGGCCGGGAAGTCACGGGGGAGCCCCCCTCGGCCCGTGCCGCGCTCGGCTTAGCGGTGGTGCCGGAGGAGAGGCTCGGCTGGGCGCTGGTCCCGTGTAGGAGCCTGGTGTTCAACACGGCGCTCGGCATGTACTCCTCGCCCCGCGGCCCCTACCGCGGGCCGCTGGTCGACTGGCACACCGCTAGAGAGGTGACGCGTAGGATAGTGGAGCGGATGTCGGTGAAGACTCCAGGCGTGGACGCGCCGCCTGAGGCGCTCAGCGGGGGTAACATGCAGCGTTTCATAGTGGGCAGGGAGCTGGAGAAGCAGCCGAGGCTCCTGCTGGCCATGAACCCCACCAGCGGCCTCGACGCGGCTGCGACCAGGTTCGTCAGGGACCTGATAGACTCCACCGCCAGGTCCGGGGCAGGGGTACTGCTCTTCTCCGAGGACCTCGACGAGCTGCTGGAGCTGAGCGACAGGATAGCGGTCATGAGCCGCGGTCGTATAGTCTACGAGGCGGAGCGGCCTTTCAACATCGAGGAGATAGCCAGGAGCATGACCGGCTAGGGAGTGTTGGGCTGGAGCCTCGGGGGCGGCTGGGCTTGAGGCCACGGCTCGGCTCCGCGGCCGCCGCGGCGCTGGCCGGCCTGGCGCTGGGCGTGGCGCTGACCGTGCTCGCGGCCGGCCTCACACCCGCGGGTGTAAGCGGCGCCCTGAGGGCGTACGCGTCGCTCCTCCGCAGCCCAGGCGTTGTTGTGGATGTGATGCCCTACTTCGCGGCGATAACCCTCACAGCC
>JAADFC010000011.1 GCA_013153105.1 Thermoproteota archaeon | reverse complement strand
GCCGGGGGCTGCAGAGCCCCCACTGCAGCGGGGGTGGTGGCCCCTGGCTAGATGGGTTCCCGCAGCTGCCCTCGCCGTAGCCGTGATCCTCGCCGCGGCCTACATCCTCGACCACGGAGGGGAGCCGGTGAGGGTCAGGGTGACAACCACCACCAGCCTCTACGCCACGGGGCTCCTGGACTACCTGGCTGCGGAGTTCTCGAAGGTGCACCCTGGGGCTAGGATAGAGTTCATCGCCGTGGGGAGCGGTGAGGCGCTCCGCCGGGCGGCCAACGGGGATGCGTGCATGGTGTTCGTCCACGCGCCCAGCCTGGAGAAGAAGTATATCGAGATGGGGGTGCTGGAGGACGGGAGGATTATCGCCTACAACTACTTCGCCATAGCGGGCCCTCCGTCGGACCCTGCCGGGGTGAGGGGTGCTGAGAGCGCTGTGGACGCGTTCCGCCGCATATACAGGGCGGGCGAGGAGGGTAGGGCGAGGTTCGTGAGCCGCGGCGACAACTCGGGTACGCACGTGAAGGAGATGAGCATATGGCGCATGGCGGGCCTCGACCCCCGGGGGAGGAGCTGGTACCTGGAGAGCGGCCAGGGCATGGCCCAGACGCTGGTCATGGCGGACGAGCTGGGGGCGTACACGCTGACTGACACCGGTACCTTCCTGAAGCTTAAGCGTGAGGGGAGGCTGCCTGGGCTCGAGATACTCTACACCAACTCGACCGAGCTGATCAACATCTACAGCGTCTACCTCGTCAGGGGCTGCAGCGGGGAGGAGAGGAGGGTGGCGGAGATGTTCCAGGAGTTCGTCTACAGGAACCAGGAGCTCATAGCCCGCTACGGCGTCGACGAGTATGGGAGGCCGCTCTTCTACCCCGCCGAGGGTAGGGAGGATGAGCTTCGCCGCATCTGGGAGGCGCTGGCCGAGGGATAGCCGTCTATGGGCGAGCTGCTCGAGGTTACCCTGAGGAGCCTCTACATCTCCCTCTCCGCCACGCTGCTCGCAGCCTCTTGGAGCCTGCCGCTCGCGTACCTCGCTGCGAGGAGGCCTGGCTTCTCGCTCGTGGCTAGGGCAGCCGAGGCCCTGGTTGGAGTGCCCACGGTGCTGGTGGGGCTCCTGCTCTACATGCTCCTGAGCCGCCGGGGGCCGCTCGGCTTCCTGGAGCTGCTCTACACGCCCGCCGCGATAGCGCTGGGGGAGGCCGTGCTTGTAACCCCTCTCCTGGTGGCGGTGGGGTACCGGGTCCTCTCCACGGCGGTCGCCGAGTATGGCGAGCTTGCCCTCTCGCTGGGGGCCTCGGAGGGGCAGGCGCTGCGGCTCGCGCTCCGCGAGGCGCTGCCGGGGCTTGTGGCTGCGATGGTGATGGCGTTCTCGAGGGCCGTCGGCGAGCTTGGGGTGGCGCTGATGGTCGGCGGGAACATCAGGGGGTACACGAGGACGCTCACCACCGCTATAGCGTTGGAGGTTTCCAAGGGGGAGTTCGAGGCTGCCGTCTCGCTCGGGGCGGTCCTGGTTGGGCTCATGCTCGCCTCAGCCGCCGCGGTCTACGCTGCGAGGAGGCTGTGGGAGCCTTGATACGGCTCCGCGGGGTCTGGCACCGCTACACCAGCCGCGGCCGGTGGGTGCTCCGCGGCGCCGACTTCACCGTCTCCCCCGGGGAGGCTGTGCTGGTCGTGGGCCCCAACGGGAGCGGGAAGACCACCCTGCTCAAGATAGCCGGGCTCCTCTTGGAGCCGTCGAGGGGGCTGGTGGAGGCGTGGGGGGAGCCGTTCTGGAGCCTCCCCCGAAGCGGGAGGCTCAGGCTGCGCCGCCGCGTGGTGTACGTCCACGAGAAGCCGATACTGGTCCGGGGCACGGTGCTCGAGAACATAGCTCTCGGCCTCCTGCTCCGCGGCGCCCCCCGCGGGGAGGCGCTGGAGGCTGCTAGGGAGGCGGCGGAGGCCCTCGGTATACCGGGGAGCCTGCTCGGCGAGAGGGCCCGGAGGCTCTCGAGGGGGCTCCAGCAGCTGGTCGCGGTGGCGAGGGCGCTGGCGGTGAAGCCGAGGGTACTCATACTCGACGAGCCGTTCGCCCACCTGGACTACCGTAGGAGGCGGCTGCTCGCCGAGAAGCTGGAGGAGCTCCGCGACCACGGCACTGGGGTGGCGGTGGCCTCCCACGACACCGGGCTCGCGGCTAGGCTCGCGGACAGGGTTGTGGCGGTCGAGGATGGCGGGGTGAGACCCCTCGAGACCCCCGCCGGGGGCTAGCCCAGCAGCGCCGCCACGAGGGCTGCGACGAGCGTGGCCCACATGGTGGCGAGGAGCCCCACAACCCACTTGACGAGCCCGTCTATCTTGCCCTCCAGCCTGGCCACCCTCTCCTCCAGCCTCCCCAGCTGCGCGGACAGCTGCTCCCCCAGCTCCCGCAGGTCCCCCCGGGTGGCAGCCTCCCGGTAGAGGGCGTTGAGCATCGAGAGCCTCAGCTCACGGTCCCCCATGAACTCCGGGGCGAGCAGCCTAGCCAGCCTCCTCCTGGCATCCTCGTCCGCCTCCAGTTCCCGCAGCAGCTCCTCCGCCAGCCGCCCCGCCGACAAGGCCAGACGGGCACCCCTCCACCCGCAGCAGCTCCACGCACAGGCTAGGGGTTAAGCGTTCCCACGAGCCCCGCCTCCTAGGGGAGGGTGGGCCGCCCTGCCAGAGCCGGAGGAGCTGCTGCGCCTCGCTGGTGTAGGCAGGTTCCAGGTCATGGCGCTGCTGCAGGCGGCGAGGCACTACCTGCTCCACGGCGACCTCGACAAGGCTAAGAGCTGGGGGCTCAACCGCGCCATATTCTACGCGTGGGCCAAACACTACGGCCCCAGGAGGAGACCCATCACACTCGAGGAGCTCGAGCGCAGGGCCAGCCGCCGCGGCTCGGGGAAATGCCCGGAGGGCTTCCGCGAGGAGCTGGGCGAGTGCGTCCAGGTCTCGCCCAGAGGCTACTACATGATAGGCGGCGAGGAGCAGACCCCCCAGCGGTTCGACCTCGAGGCCAAGAGGAGGATAGAGAAGCTGATACCCTGGGAGAAGGCTTGGAAAGCCGCACTAGAGTATGTCTCCAGCTTCCCCAGGGAGGTGCTCGAGAACCCCCAGCGGTTCTACAAGCTCGTCTACGAACCCGTCCGGGACACGTTCTTCGCCACAATCCTCCGCGGCGAGAAGCCCAGACCCCCAAGGGAGGCTGTGAAGGCCGCCGAGCAGCTGGCAAGAGCCGAAGCCGAGAGGAAGTCTAAACAGCTGCCCCTAGACGCGTTCATCAGGAAGAGGGGTAGCAGCAGTTGAAGCCTACCATCACACGGTTTAGGCTAGAGGGCTACCGGGCTATCCCTCCCGGCCAGCCGGTGGAGCTGAGGCTCGCCAGGCTCACCCTACTCATAGGCCCCAACGGCAGCGGGAAGACCAGCATACTAGAGGCGCTGGCCCGCCTGCCCGGAGACGAGATGGGCACCGTCGAGGACACATACAAGCTCCTCGGCTTCACAGTGGAAGCCGGCGTCGAGCTAGCCACAGTCCTCCTGCTCGACCCCAAGGCTAAGAGCACGCTCTCAGCGAGGGTATCATCGAAGATAGTGTCTGCGTATACACGCGCCCTAGAAGAGGTCGTCAAGTCGGACCACTGTGAGGGGCTGCCGGCGGAGAGCAGGGCTACGCTGGCTGTAGACATGCTGCTTGAGAAGAGAGGAGTAGTGGAAGAGCTGGCTAAGACAGCCATAGATAGGCTAGTCGAGCAAACTAAGGCCATGGACGTAGAAGTGGTCTATCATTTGATGAATGGTAGGCTGAGGCCTGCCGCTCGCCGCTCCGAAGCCATGGCGAAGCTTTTCCTAGACCTAATGCATGAGAGGGCTGACGAGCTGCTACAAATCATCAATGACGCGGCAAAGGCGCTACGAGCAGTCTGCGGCGGCAGGCCTACATCAAACATAGAGGCTCTGCCGCGGATGCTGGCGGCAACGTTCGCCTCAGTAGTGGCCGACGAGCTGCTCGGGGCTCTCCGAAGCCGCGTGACGCTGCTAGGCTCCGAGCGCTCCATGGGCACTCTTGTGTCTATCCGGGATCCCCTGGGCAGGCTATTGTACACCATGTACCCTGACCCCGATGTCTACCGGCGGCTGCTACGCTGGCTAGGGCTCGCCGGCCGCTACACGCGGCTACGCGTCATACCCCGCCCCGACGGGGGCACCCTGAGGATAGAGGTCTACGACGGCTTCTCGGGCGAGTGGATACCCCTCGGCCGGGCGGCTGGCGGGCTCCGCTACTCCCTCCCCGTCCTCTTCACGCTAGCAGCGTCCACGCCGGGCAACGTAGTGCTCATAGACGACCCCGAGCTCGGGCTGCATCCTCAGGCGCAGATACGCATCGCCGAGGCCCTCTTGGAGGCTGCTAAGCGTGGCGTGCAGGTTGTAGCTGCCACCCACAGCCCAGCCCTGCTCCTGCGCACCCTTCTAGCTATAGCCAACGGCGAGATCGGGGAGGAGGACGCCGTGATACTACTGGTCTACCGGGACGAGGAGCAGGTGTATGTTGAGGAGCTACGGCCGCGCCTACCACTCCGGCCTAGCGAGAGGGCTGAGAAAGCCCTCCGCGAGATGGGCGTCGAAGGCTTGTTCGGCGAGGAACCGCGGCTTGCGATGGACCTCCTAAAGACCGCTGCGGCGAAAGGGTAGGGAAGCATTGGCTGGCTGCCTGGTCCTCGACGCCTCCGCCTTCCAAGCCGATGAACCAGGCCCGAGGAGCCCTTGTAGCAGAGATGACGTCGTGTCATCGCTTGCACTAATGCCACTCGCCCACAAGGCCTGCTGGCGGATATGCATACCTCTCGAGGCCTCCGACGAGCTTCACCGCAGCCTCTCAAGACTGTACTCCAATAACGCGGTATACAGTGTCATCTACGACATAATCGGGCGCAGGGAGAGGAAGATCTCCTACGTCCCCTTAGAGGGCTGCTATGACAGGCTCTCCGAGGAGGAGCTGAATCTCCTGGAGGGTCTCCGTGACACTGACCGGTTCTACCCGCTTCTTGCATCATGTATAGCAGCCGGCTTAGCCGGGGAGTGCAGAGGATGTGACCGGGTTGTCCTCGTCACGTGCGACGATGAAATGTTCGCGGTGGGGGCGCGGCTTGGGCGCCTGGCCGGCTTTGAGGTGATGACGCCCAGAGCCGCTCTTGACGAGCTGCACGTGTCTAGGTGAACGCTTTTATAGAGGGTGTGTGGTGGGCGGCGTGTCCCATTCCTGGATGCGGCGTTGGGGCCCGTGGAGGGGGGTGCAGTTGGAGCGCCAATGGAGTTGAGCCGGCCGGGGTTCAGCGTCTACCTCACCCTCGGCTACCCCGGGCCGGCTGAGGCGTTGGAGGTCCTCCGCTCGCTCGAGGCTTGTGTCGACTTCTACGAGCTGGGCCTCCCGACGCGGCGGCCCAAGTATGATGGGCCTACGGTGAGGGCTACCCACCGCCGCGCGGTGGAGGCGGGCGTGGAGGGCCTCGAGGCGCTTCGGCTGCTGGAGCGTGGGGGGCTTGGGAAGCCGTTCACGTTGATGGCGTACCTTGAGGACTACCTTGAGCGGCCGGGGCTGCGGGGGCTGCTTGAGGAGGCCGCGGCTGCGGGGGCACTCTGTGTGCTGCTGCCCGACCTCCCCTTCGACTACCCTGAGATGCTGGAGTGGTATGTTGATGAGAGCCTCCGGGCGGGGCTGAGGCCGTGCTTCTTCGCGTCGAGCCGGTTCCCCCACGGCTGGCTGCTCCGCTACGCTGCCCTGCGGCCGCTCTACATCTACCTCGGCCTCCAGCCCGCCACGGGGGTGGAGCTGCCGATAGCGGTGGAGAGGAACGTGCGGCTGGCCCGCCGCCTGGTGGGGGGCAGCTACCTGTTGACCGGCTTCGCGGTCCGCCGCCCGGAGACCGCGGCTGCGCTCATCCGGGCGGGGGCTGATGCTGTCGTGGTTGGGAGCGCGGTGATACGCGCCTTGGAGGAGGGCGGCGTCGGGGAGGCGAGGAGGCTCGCCTGCAGCATCTACGAGGCCGTCCACGGGGCCGCGGCCGGCGTGTAACGGTCTGGGGAGGGGTGGCTCTCAAGATGGTTGATGTGCCCAGGTACTGGTATAACATAGTCGCAGATCTTCCGGTGCCTCTTCCGCCGCTGGTGGACCCGCTGGACGACGAGGCGGCGGGGGATGGGCTTGGGTCGAGGATAGGGCTGCTGGTGAGGATACTGCCGTCGAGGCTTATCGACGAGGAGTACACGCTCTCCCGGCTGCTCCCGATACCGGAGCCCGTCCGGGAGGCGTACCGCCGGGCTGGGAGGCCGACGCCGCTGCTGCGAGCGGAGGGTTTCGAGAGGGCGCTGGGCGTCTCGGGGAGGGTGAGGATCTACTACAAGTATGAGGGGGCGCTGCCTACGGGGAGCCATAAGCTGAACACTGCTATCCCCCAGGTGTACTATGCCAAGCTCGACGGGGCGGTGGAGGTTGCCACCGAGACTGGGGCGGGCCAGTGGGGGCTCGCTGTCAGCATAGCCGCGGCTATGCTCGGTTTGAAGGCTGTCGTCTTCATGACCCGGAGCAGCTACCGCAGCAAGAAGGCTAGGAGGATAGCGATGGAGACCCTCGGGGCGACGGTGTACCCGAGCCCGAGCGAGGTGACCGAGGCCGGTAGGAGGGCGCTGCGGGAGAACCCGGGTCACCCTGGGAGCCTGGGGCTCGCGATAACCGAGGCGATAGAGTACGTGCTCTCCGGGGAGAGGCGCCGGTACGTGGCTGGCTCGGTGTTGGAGAGCGTGTTGACGCACCAGACTGTGATAGGGCTTGAGGCGCTGGAGCAGCTGCCGGAGGAGCCAGACTACATGGTGGCCTGCGTGGGCGGCGGCAGTAACATGGGCGGCTTCACCTACCCGGCTATAGGGATGAAGCTTAGGGGGGAGGGGTTCGAGCGCACCCGCTTCGTCGCCGCTGAGAGCGCCGCAGCCCCGAGGCTGAGCAGGGGCGAGTACCGCTACGACGGGCTTGACACGGGGCTAGTGCTCCCGCTGGCGAGGATGTACAGCCTCGGTAAGGACTATGTGCCGCCCGCGATACACGCCGCCGGCCTCCGCTACCACGGGGCGGCGCCGAGCCTCAGCCTGCTCCGCCGCCTGGGCCTGGTGGAGGCGAGGGCCTACAGCCAGGAGGAGGTGGCTGAGGCGGCGAGGCTGTTCGCGAGGAGCGAGGGCCTCATACCGGCGCCGGAGAGCGCGCACGCGGTGAGGGCAGTGGTAGACATTGCCAGGAGGGCGCCGGAGGGGACGGTGATAGCCTTCAACCTGAGCGGCCACGGGCTCATGGACACCGACGCCTACGAGAAGCTGGGCGTCGCCGGCGGCGGCTCCTAGCCGCCCGGGTCCCAGGGTTTCCCCTTGTCCTCCCGCGTCCGCGTGTCTACACGCGTGGACTCCATGTAGCCCGCATGGCTGGTGGGACGGGGGTGGGATAGATGGCCGTGGAGGGTCTCCCGCCTCTGCGCGTGCTGCTCGAGAGGATAATCGACGGTGGGGGGCTGGGCTTCGAGGAGGCCTCGGCTGTGGCGGACGCGATACTCGAAGGCAGGCTCGACGACGTCGACGTGGCGGCCCTCCTCGTAGCCATGAGGGCTCGGGGGGAGACGAGCGAGGAGGTGGCCGGGTTCGC
>JAADFC010000058.1 GCA_013153105.1 Thermoproteota archaeon | reverse complement strand
GGGCGGCTGCCCGTGGCTGGCCACACTCACCTACAGCCCCGCCCCCGGCGGCTACCACGTCGAGGCCAGCTTCTCCAAGCCCCCCACCCGGGTCGTCGCAGTGCTCGATATGCACGGCCACCGGCAGGCTGTGCCGCTCATAGTGGACGGCTCCAGGGCACGCACCGGGTTCCCCCTCCCAGTGGGCTACAACGCCACGCTCATAGTAGAGTTCGCCGACGGCACCAGGTGTAGGGTACCCCTAGCCCCGCCCGAGCCCGGCGACGCGGGGGCAGCGGCGGGTGCGGGGGAGCAGCACACCGTGACCGGGCTGGGCCCCCACGGAGCCGGGGTGAACGCTACCTCCACGCGGAAAGCCGGCGGCGGAGCCGGCGGGCCGCAACCGGGAGAGGATGGAGAAGCCAATGAAGGGTTCAGGAGCTGGCTCCGCCTCGCGGTGCCGTTCACCGCCGCAGCCGCAGCAGCTTTACTAGACCATCTGCTTTCTCGACGAGAATCCTCCCGTAGCGGCGGGGTAGCATAGCAGCGAAGAACTGCACCACGAGCTCCACGAAGCCGGAGAAGGGGCCGTACTCGCTCCAGACGTGCACTATAGTCTTCCAGTCCATCCGCGATATTATAACCGTAGCCAGCACCCCGAGCACCATGACGAGCAGCGGGTTGCTGTCAGAGAACGCGCTCCCGAAAGCTATCGAGAGGCCGGTGAGGAATATCTTGCCGAGCGCGACAGCTACGAAGAAGAGGACCGGGTTATACCCAGCCATGCCCAGAGGCACGTACAGCACGTCATCCGGCAGGGGCAGCGCGGCGAAGAGGAAGACCGCTATGAACACGCCGCGCTTGAAGAACCTGGCGAAGAACTCCAGGTTCTCTCTTGTACGCTCGGAGACAAAGTGTGTTATACCCCTACCAAGGTAGAAGACTATCATCTTGCCCAGCGCCGCTCCCAGACCGCCCGCCACAGCCATCAACGCCTTATCCACAGGGTCCGACGTGACTGCAGCATAGCTGGCTATCATCACGAGGTAGGGCACGGTCGCGAAGGGTATCGCGTTAAATACTAGTGATATGATAAATGATGCTACAGCTGGGTCTAGCGACAGGGCGAATGCCACTATCTCATCTATAACGCTAATACCCGTAACGTTGCCAGCGACAGCCCCCGACTCCAAGAGCGTCACCATCCCAAGCCGAGGGCGTACAGGCGCACCAAGAGCGGCGGGGAGACAGACGGAAGACCCCGCGGAGGCACCCTGCAGCCTGGGCGCCTAGCCGATATACCCGCGGGGCCACGGTATAAACAGGCTCCCCGCACCCCCTAGGCAGCGCTACTGGCCGGGGGATGAAGACTGCAGACGCGGCCTAGGAGCGCTGGTGACGAGGCCCTCGATCGCTGACCCTCCGGCCGCGCAGCTCCTCGAGCAGCCTCCGCGCCTCAGCGAGCCTCGCCTCTATGCCCCGCCAGTGGCCGCCGACCCAGTAGACCTGCCCGCAGCCCGTGCAGACCCAGAACCTGTCAACGCTCTCGTAGACCCTCGGGGGAACCCTGCCGCGCACCTCCTCCCGGTCCGCGAGCCGCAGGGGGGCGTTGCAGAGGGGGCACCTGCTCCGGTCGGGCTCAAGCTCAAGCACTATCCCGTAGCGGAGGGCGAGCAGCGCCAACGCCTCGGCGACATCCTCCCCCACGTATGCCGCCTCCACGCCGCGCCTCTTGGCCCTCACGTAGAGGCCGTGGTCCCGCGTGACTAGTATACGGTTGCTCCTCGCAGCCTCCTCCAGTATACGCCCGTCATGCCAGCCCTTGGCGTAGATGGTGTCGTAGCCCAGCATGCGCAGCCAGCGGGCCAAGCTGCCAAGCATTGAGTCTACTATGAACCTGTACCTCCTAGCCCTGCCCAGCCTAGACGACACCGCCGGGTCCCTCTACCGCGGGGCCACCGGGTGGAGCCGTGGATATCCCCTTCCCAGGAGCACGCGGCACACGCCGAGAATGAGAGGTAGCACCGGGAAGATGTAGACGCGGATAACACGCTGGAGGAGCGTGTCAAAAGGAGGGCTGGGCTCCGGCGCCGCTGCTACTGGCCCCTGGTCGCTACGAGCTTGACCAGCTCAACTAGGGTCACGAGGCCTATTGGCCTACCCTCATGTACTACGACAGCGCCCTTAGTCTTCTTCGCCCTCATCTTCTCATACGCCTCGACCACACTGTCGTCGGGCTTTACCGTCGGCGGCCTGAGCCTCATTATATCGTCGACCAGGAGGTGCTCAATCCTCTCCTTGCGGAACCTCTCGGGGACGATATCGTGGAACGCCAGGAACGCATCCGCAATCTCGTCCACAGTCACATACCCCACTAGCCTGCCCTCCTCATCGACCACCGGGAGGAAGAGAACGTTATACTTCAGCAGCAGCTGTCTCGCGTGGAGCACCTTGTGCGTGGTACGCAGAACCTCCGGGATTGTGGTCATAACGTCGGCCGCCTTTACATCCTCGAAGCTGTTCACGAGCGATGCAACCTCCCACCTAGTAACAAGGCCCTTAACATCCTCGCCCTCGACTACAGGGTAGCTGCCAACGTTGTCTGCAAGCATCCTGGCAGCCACGTCGACGACCTGGAGGTCCGGCGGTATGGTCTTCGGGTTCCAGCTCATGAAGCTGGATACATGCAGCCTCCCAGGCACAACGTTGCGGGTGCGCATGGTTGCAAGCTTCATCATTATATCCTTCTTAGTCATTATACCCACTAGCTTCTTCTTCTCGAAGACGACCACACGGTCGCTGTCATACCTCTTCATAACCCTGACAGCCTGCTCTAGTGTCTCGTCCTTATCCACGGCGGGATACTCCCTGAGCATTATATCCGCAGCCTTAAGGGACTCGAGACCCACTCCCGCACCACCTCCCAACCCACGCTACCTGCCAGCGCCGCTGCACGCCCCGGGGGAGAGGCGTGGAGGGTTAATAGGAGGCAGAAGCAGCCGGCTAGCCCTTCTCGACGACGGCACGCAGAATAGAATGCTTGACCACTATTCCGACAGGCTCCTCGTCCACGACCACGGGCACCGAGCTGAACCCGCCGCGTATCATGAGGGACGCGACAGCTGCTAGGTCCTCATCAGGACCCACGGTGACGGGGTCCGGCGTCATTATATCAGCCGCTACAGGCACCGTGTAGTAGTATACGGGGCCCAGACGGCCCTTTGGAAGCTCCTCAAACCTCCGTATCCTCTTACCCTCCCTCCCGCGGGCCGCCGGGGGCTCGGCGAGGAACGCTATGTCGCTGGGAGCCACAATGCCTACAAGCCTGCCGCCGTCCACGATGAGGACCCTGCGGCTCGGATGGGAATCGAGCAGCTCCGCGACGTAGTATATGCTATGCTGGGGGCTGGCTGTAGGCGGGTCCCGGTACATTACATCTTGCGCCCGATACTTGCCACGGAGCCTCTCGGCGTAAGCCCTGACCACATCGGTTTTAGTTATGACGCCGACCACCCTGCCCGACTCATCCACAACCGGGAGCCCGCTCACGCCATGCTGGAGCATCAGCCTTGCAGCCTCCCTTATCGACCTGCCCAGCCTTATAGTAACCGGGTCCCGCGTCATAGCCTCCTCAACCCTAATAGCGTCAAGGCTCCGCGAGGACCTGGGCGACGCAGCGACCCTCGCTATGTCGCTCCGTGTAAGCACGCCTATGGGGCGGAGAGCGTCGTCGACAACCACGAGGCGCCCAACGCGGTAGCGGAGCATCAGCCTCCTGGCGTGGGCCAGGCTCTCGTCGGGCCGCACCACAACAACAGGGGAGGACATGAACTCGTCCACTCTGGGGTACATAGGGCTGGGCACCTCCCAGACACGGGCATCGAGCTGGGATGCATGGCGTCTAAGATGCAAAAACCTGAGAGACGAGAACATGCTCTCCAGGAGGCTCGTCTAGGGTGCACGCTCCTGGGCAGCCGCCTCCTCAGTGGGCTTGGCCGCCACCGCGTAGAGTACGTCACGCTCTGTTATTATCCCCTTTAGCTCTCCATCCTCTACCACGAGGAGACTGCTAACGTTCTTCTCCTTCATCAGTGTTGCCGCGTCTCCCACGTCAGCGTCGGGGCTTATGGTGACATAGCCGCTTAGACCAATTATCTTCACCGGCGCCGCGAGGGCCTCGTCTACACTACCCGTCTCAACGTAGCGGAAGACGTCGTGTGAGCCTATGAAGCGGACTATATCCTTGGCGGTTATCATCCCCCATATTCTCCCGTCCTCGATTATCGGCAGCCTCCTTATACCATACTTTATCATCGTCTGAGCAGCCTCCCTGAGCGTGGCCCTGCTGTCTATAGTTATCACGTTTCTAGACATGACCTCTGAGACCTTGCGGCCTATCTTCTTCTCCGCTAGCATCATTACCAGGTCATGTTCGCTTATTATGCCCCATATGCTGCCATCATCCATCACAACAGGTAGAATGCCGACGTTCTTGAGCACCATTGTTTCTAGGATCTTGTCGAGCCTATCGTATATCGTTGCGTAGACGGGGTTTGGGTTCATTATGCTCTCAACGTGTTCTTTCAGCAGTGCATGGTAGAGGTTGCCGTTGTGCCGGTTGACTATTATCTTGAAGTACTCGCCTCCGCCGAAGTAGTTGACTATGTCTGTTGCAGTGAGCATACCCTCGAGTATCTCAGTGTTGGGCTTAACCACCGGCAGGGCGCGCACGTTATGCCTGGTCATCTCCTCGGCTGCGCCTAGGATTGTAGCGGTCTTCGTAACCGTGTAGACGGGCCTCTTGGCTATGAGTTTTGCATCGCCTTCGTGGCGGTATATGTGGTCCTTGAAGTTGGGCTTGCCATCGCTCCTGAGCCACCTGATGCCCTCGGGTCTGCGGGGCGGTGTTATGTAGCCTGGCCCGCGCATCTCATTCACCACCTCCCGGTGGGCCGATGCACCGCCAGCCTGTGTCTCCCGGGTGCCGTGTAGCGTGTGCGGGAAGGGTTTAGGATACCTTTCCACGCCGCGCCGGTTGGTGCTAGACGAGGGCTGCCGCCACGTCTAGCCTCGTTGCAACCTTAAGCTCTCCATCTTCTACAATGTACACCCTGCCTATGCGCCTCTCCACTATCAGCCTCGCAGCCTCAACCAGAGGGGCGCTCGACTCGAGGGTGTAGAGGGGCGTGCTCATCACTTCCAACAGCTTCGGCCCCCTGCGGGGTGCCCCCGCCTCGAACAGGGGGCGTGTGTAGCCGCGGCGGAGCAGGTCGTACTCGGTCACCACGCCCAGGGGCTTCCCATCCCTAACCACTACCGCTGCGTCGCCGCCGGAGAGTATGTACTGCCAAGCCAGGTAGACGGGGTCGTCCGGGCTGAACACTCTCTCCACGGGCTTGGCTATGGTTGTGACTTTCTCGTAGAGCCTCGGGGACCCCTTCCGGAGGGCCAGGCTGATTGCCGTGTCGAGGCTGTAGAAGCCCAGGTAGAAGCCCCTCTCGTCGACCACCGGCGCTGCCGGCTCGCGGGCCTCAACGAGGCTGCGGGCCGCGCTACGCCAGTCCCCTGCGGGGCTAAGGGTGAGGGGCGGCTCCTCGGCTATGCTAGAGACGCGGGGCGCCTGTCTGGTGGCCGTGACCTGTAGCAGCGTCCGGCGCGTCACCACGCCCAGGAGGCGGGGGCGCTTCTCGCTCTCGACGACCGCGAGGCTCCTGGCGCGGTGGTCTATGAGTAGGCGCCGGGCCTCGGAGAGCGAGGCGCTGGGGGTGAGTGGGGGCAGCCTATCGAGGAGGAGCCCCACGTGGGGGGCTTGCTGCAGGGAGGCTCACCAGGAGGTAACAGGTCAAGGTTGTTCATTATAAAACCAGCGCTACCCCGCCTGCCGGTAGAAGAGGATGTCTATCAGGCTAGGCGCTATCCTGACTATATCGCTCCTAGTAACTATGCCGACCAGCCGCCCATCCCGGCTGACCACGGGCAGGTGGCCTATACCCTTGCTCTTCATAAGCTCCGCCGCGTCCGAGAGGCTCGCATCATCGTATATTGTGACGGGGTTGCGGGTCATTATCTCGCCCACTAGGACGCCCTTAGGGGCCAGACCCTTGGCGACCACCCTGACAACTATATCGCGCTCGGTGACTATGCCTATGAGGGTCCCCTTCTCGTCTACTATCAGCACGCTGCCCACACCCTCCTCCGCCATCTTCCTGGCGACATCCACCACGGTATCGTCGGGCCTAGCCACCACCAGGTCGGTCGTCATCACATCGCTTACCCTGAGCCCCTCAGACAACGCGCCCACCCGGCCTCCCGTGAAGCCCCTAGGCTGCGAGGCCTTGAATAGTTATCCCGACGGCGCCGCCGGGGAGGAGGGGCTAGAGCAGGCCCAGCCTGGCGGCGTAGGACCTCGCCGGCTCCCACAGCTCCCTTGGGCGGCGCCGCCGCAGGGCCTCCAGAAGCCTGCGGTTCCTCTCCTTCGCCTTCTCCAGAACCTCGTTTGCAACCTCCACAGCCTCGACCACATAGCCCTCGGGGGGCCTGCTTCCGGGGCGTGGGGAGAGCAGTATGTCGCCCCTCACCCCGGTCCTCAGCTCAACCAGGGGCGGGTCGCCGAGGGTTAGGATGCCGCTGTGCTTGAAGCCGGCCTCCCTGGCTGCCTCCAGCACCTCCCGCGCCTCCTCGAGGTCGGCGACGTAGACGTGGTATATTGGTCCCTGCACGCTCAGCCAGAGCCTCCACCGGAACGGCCTCCTGAGGACCTCCAGCACCTCCCGCGGGTCCACCTTCTCATGCTTCTTGTATATTGTCATCGTATCCTCCTTTGCCCAGGGGTAGAGGCTGTCTATGACGGTTATCCGCCCCGAGCAGCTGCTCTTGGTGAAGCTCCGCGGCCGGAGGAAGAACTCGACAAGCACGTCTAGTATGTCAGTGTCCAAGTAGCCTATCTCAAGGTCCTCGAGGAGACGCTGCCAGGCCTCCATCTTGAGCCGCTCCCACGCGTCAGCCTGGACCATCCCCCGTCTACACCCCGAGGGCGGAGAGGGTGGGCCCATCTCCGGATAGGATAAAGGCTGGAGCCCTCCCTGGGGCCCAGAGGCTGCCAGGAGGACGGGGCGGCCGAGGCGGCAAGCCTAGGCTGTAGGGACAGGGGTATCCCCCAGGCCCCGGTGTCCCGTGCCGGCGTCGGCGGCTCCTCGGGCTGGTCTGGGGGTGAGAGGAGTGGCGGGCGTGTTGGAGCAGCTGAAGCCTATGAGCCCCGGGCAGGAGGAGATGCTCGAGGCGCTCACAAGCGACGAGTACGAGATCGTGGGCCTCTTCGGGCCCACGGGCAGCGGTAAGAGCCTCTTCAGTGTGCTCTACGGTATAGACGCGGTCATGCAGGGGAAGTACAAGAGGCTCATCATCTCGCGGCCCGTGGTCGACGTTGTGACGGGCAAGGAGCTTACGGCGCAGGAACTGGGGCAGCAGTACTACGAGATAGTCTCAGCCTACCTCCGCGACATACTGGCAGGCTTCGTCGAGTGGAGCGAGATTGAGAAGCTGATAGAGCAGGGTAAGGTGGTGTTCGCGGACACCCACTACCTGCGCGGGAGGACGTTCGACGAGTCGATAATCTTCCTGGACGACGCGCAGAACATACCGCCGGAGAGCAGTATAGAGATTCTCATGAGGATAGGGCGTAACAGCAAGTTCATCATAGCCGGCGACCCGGTCTTCCAGAAGCCTCACGGCGTGGAGAGGGATGGAGCTACTGTAATGAGGGAGGTGCTCCTGGGCGAGGAGAAGGCTAAGGTTGTCGACCTCGGCCTGAAGGATATAGTGAGGCCGGGCGCTAGGCGCGGTATAAGGCTGCTGATAGAGCTTAGGATGAGGAACCGCCCGCTGAACGATGTGGAGAAGCGGGTCATGGAGGCTGCGAGGATATACGCGCCCGACGCTGATGTGATAACTGTGGTCGAGTTCATAGATGCTAAGAAGCAGTTTGAGATAACGGCTGAGCATGTGCCGGACGCGCTGATAATAGTGAAGGAGGGCTATCTCGGCAGGCTTGTGGGCAGGGGCGGCGAGCGGATACAGAAGATAGAGGAGGACACCGAGCTTAGGCTCAGGGCGGTGGAGCTCACGCTCGACTTCACGAATATAATAAGGGCTGTCCACCCCGTAAGCTGGATATACAAGCACGTGGTGGACGTGGACTTTGAGGGGCCCTACCTGGCGGTTAAGGTTAGGAGCGACGAGTTCGGCGCCTTCGTGGGCCAGCGCGGCTTCCACGTGAAGTTCCTGGATGCGGTGTTCCGGAAGCTGCTCGGCGTAGGCGTCAAGGCGTACGAGGTGGCCGAGGAGGAGGAGCGGCGTAGGAGGAGGCGGCGCCGCTGACCCGCTGAAGCAGGGGGCGGTGCCGGCCGCGTTGGGCCGCCGTCTTGTTTTCACCCGGAGCCGGGAGGCTGAGGAGGCTGCGCGTATCCTCGTTGAGGCCCTCGGCCTCAGCTATATAGACGTGGACCGCGTCTTCGTCACAGTCAGCCGCGGCTCCAGCACGAGGGCGTTCGCCCGCATCTGGGGGCTCCCCTCTCCCTTTGTCAGGCTGGGCGTGTGTAAGCCCATGTACGTGGTGGAGCTTGTCGCCGAGAACCTGCGGGGCGCCGGCTGTGATGTCCTCGTGGAGACGCTTATACACGAGCTGCTGCATATACCTAGGAGCTTCAGCGGGGGGCTGCGCAGCCACGGCGAGTGGAGCAGGCCCAGCAACGTTAGGCGGCTGGCGCGCAGCCTGCCGAGGGAGGTTAGGCTGAGGGTTTGCGCGCTGCTGCGCCGCGCCCTGGAGGGCGGCGAGGAGGAGTGATAGGGGGTCCGGGCGCGGGCGTTGTGGCGGCTTCAGAGTGGGGGCTTGCAGGGTCTTGGGTAAGGTGTGGGTGCTCCGTGAGCCCCGGCGCGGGGACCGGGAGTGGAACATCTACGCGTTGAGGGAGGCTGCGAGGCTTAAGAGGTGGTTCGACGGGGTGTACTACAGCCCTAGGCTGGGCAGGCTGCTCGCAGTGTTCCGCCCCACGCCGGGGACCCACGTGAACCGGCTAGTGTTCGAGCAGCTCGACGAGTCTCTCCTACGGGACGCGTACCGCATGGAGTGCCCGGAGGGGTGCAACCGCTGCTGCGTCATCCACAGCGGCGCCTTCATGATAGACTTGGAGGTTCGGCAGCTGCCAGACGAGCTGCGCGGCCTCGTTGAGAGGCAGCCCCGCGAGGTTCTACGCACCCCCGGCGGCAAGGTGAGAGTCTACAGGCTCGACACCGAGCCCATGGGGCGCTGCATATTCTTCGACGTGGAGAGGGGCAGGTGCATGCTCGAGGAGAGACTGGGCAGGAGCTTCAAGCCTATAGTCTGCCTGCTAACCTACTGCACCGTGTTCGCCACCAGGAACGGCAGGCTCTACCTTAAGAGGAGGGGGCGCCGCACACGCGATGGCAGGATAATCATGGAATACGTGGAGGTCGACGAGAAAACCTGGCAGCGAATGGTTGAGCGCATGGGCTCTGTGTGGCGCAGGTTCCGCAGGGTCTACCGGGAGAAGATGAGGGAGCAGCAGGAGGCCCCGGAGGCCGGGGGGCGCCGCCGGGGCTAGATGTGCATCACGTTACTCTCGACGCTACTGCCAGTAGGCATACTGTTCTCGAAGTACTCCGAGGTTTCCACGTAGGGCCTCCGCCTCTTCTTCAACACCTTCTCCACAGCCTTCATGAAGTCGCTCATCGACACCTTGTTGGAGCCTCTGCGCAGAGCGTTGTAGCCCGCCTCCATGACTATGGCCTTTATATCCGCTCCAGTGGCCCCCTCCGTTATCCTCGCCAGATAGTGCAGGTCAACGTCCTCGGCAAGCTTCATGCGCCTGGTGTGTATCTTGAATATCTCTAGCCTCCCCTTCTCGTCGGGCGGCGGCACGTAGATGAGCCTGTCGAACCTCCCGGGGCGCAGCAGCGCCGGGTCGAGGATGTCTATGCGGTTGGTTGCAGCTATCACCTTCACATCGCCGAGCGGGTCGAAGCCGTCAAGCTCCGCCAGGAGCTGCATCAGGGTCCTCTGCACCTCGCGCTCCCCGCTGGTCCCTATGTCTATGCGCTTCGCCGCTATCGCGTCTATCTCGTCTATGAATATTATTGCGGGCGCCTTCCTCCTGGCCATCTTGAATACCTCGCGAACTATCCTGGCGCCCTCGCCTACATACTTGTGGACGAACTCCGAGCCGACCACGTGTATGAAGGTAGCATTGCTCATTGCTGCGACCGCCTTGGCCAGCAGCGTCTTACCACAGCCGGGCGGGCCGTATAGCAGCACACCGCGGGGAGGCTCTATGCCGAGGTCCCGGAAGAGCTGCGGCTTCGTGAGGGGGAGTATGACCGCCTCGTATAGCTCGCGTTTCTGCTCCTCGAGGCCGCCTATATCCTCGAACGTTACGCGCGGCTTCTCGATGACCTCCATGGCCTTCACGTAGGGGTCCTCCCTCTCCGGCAAAACCTCGACGATGGTCGAGCCCCGCTGGTTGAGGGCCACGTAGGTGCCCGGCGTAAGCTTCTTGGGGTCGACGCTAGACGATATGTTGACTACGAGGTTCGGCCCCGTGGTACTCTTCACAACAGCCCTGCCATCCGGCAGCACCGCGAGCACCACGGCTTCTATCAGGGGTGGGCTCAGCAGCTTGTCGACCTCCATACGGTACCTCCGCAGCTCCCGGCGGAGCTCAGCCCTCTCAGCCTCCAGTTCCCGGATACGACGCTCAAGATGGAATATGTAGTCCCTCAGCGCATCCCCGTCAGCGTAGGAGTCCCTAGGCATACTGTCGCTTCACCACACTCTCCCTTACCGGAGGACCCGTTGAAGCCTAAATAATGGTTTACGGCTCATAACTAGCGCGTGCCACCCCCCGCAGCGGGACTCCGGGGAGCCCCGGGTCCGCCCCAGGGGTTGCCCGCAAGGGTGAGCAGGGTTGAGCTTCTCGCGGAGACGCGAGGTAGTCTACTGCGAGATGTGCGGCGCCCCCATAACCGGGAGGGCCTACAGAATATACGTCGAAGGTACTGAGATGATAGTCTGTGAGCGCTGCTACCGCAGGTACATGGAGCGGGCGAGGCGCACTGCGAGCGACGAGCCTCTCCGCGTCCGCATCGCTGGAGGGTCCTCGCCGCGGCACGCGCCTGCCCCGCAGCAGGCCGGGCCCGGCTTGGCGGTCGAGAGGAGGGAGCCGCGGCGTCCCCAGCAGGCTAGGCGGAGGGCGGCCCCCGCGAGGAGGAGGGCGAGCGGGGGGCTGGGCGGCCTGGAGAAGTTCGAGGTCGTAGAGGACTATGCTATCCGGGTGAGGCGTGCGCGGGAGAGGCTGGGGCTCACCCAGAAGGAGCTGGCCGTCAAGGTTAAGGTTGGAGAGAACGTTATCAAGAGGATAGAGGCGGGGACGCTCGTGCCGCCGATAGACCTTGCCAGGAGGCTCGAGAGGGTTCTGGGCGTCAAGCTTCTCGAGCCCGTGGCTGAGCTGGAGGAGGCCGAGGAAGAGGAGGCGGGCGGCGAGTTCTACCTCACGCTGGGAGACGTGGCTGAGCTGAGGGAGGACTAGGAGGCCGCGAGGAGGCTCTGGTAGAGGCTTAGGTGTCTACGCGCCATCCGCGGCCACATGGTCCTCACCGCGTAGCTGTAGACCTGGCCCATGTAGGGTATCGTCTCATCGTAGTTTTGGAGCACCCACCTTATCTTCGCCGCGAGCTCGCCGGGGCTCCTGGGCCTGACCACCATCCGTGGCGCCAGCTGATACAGCTCTACTAGCCTGGGCACCCTCGTGCCCACTATGGGTTTCAGGCTGCCCATGGATAGGTGCAGTATGCCGCTGACGCTGTACTTCCCGGGGCGGTCCTCGTAGGGTAGGACTATCAGGTCGGCGAGCGCGGAGAGGTAGAGGACCTCGCGGCTCGAGAGGTAGCGGCGTAGAACGACCAGCCGGGGCTCCCTGGCCTCGTACTCTTCGAGGAGCCTCGCGACCTCCTCGCTGCCCCTGCCCTGCGGCTCGCCGGCCACCACGAGCCTCGCAGCCGGGTCGTCCACCTTCGAGAACGCTTCCAGAAGCGTGGCGAGCCCCTTGTCCCTGCGGAGGAACCCCGGGACGGCGAGGACCCGGGCACGCTGCAGCTCCCCGGGCAGCCCCAGGAGCTCTATGAGCTTCTGCCGGGGGGTCTCAACGTAGCTGTTTATCGAGGTGCCATGGGGTATACGGTGTAGCCGCTCGAGCGGCGCACCCTGGCTTGCGAGCTCGAACTCCTGCAGCACCGAGTGGACTACTATCGAGTCGAGGAGGAACGACCTCTCGTACAGGCTTAGCCTAGTCTCAAGGCCCTTCTCGACGCCCCTGGGGTGGTAGACCGTGTGGAGCGTCGCCACTGCCGCGCGTGTCAGCCTCTCAGCCCTGGCCTCCAGCAGCGCCTCGATGATGGCCGGGGTGTCGCCGTATATGCCGAACTCGTGCTGCAGGTGGAGCACATCCACCCCGCCGTGCTCGGCTAGAACGTCTAGGAGCCGGCTGTAGCTCGCCGCGCCTCTCTCGTAGCTGGGGACAACTTCTACCCCGTTGAGCGTGTAGGGGTCCCTTCCAGCCTCCGTCGTGGAGAACACTTTTATACTGAGCATGTCCCCTGCCACGGATGCCAGCGCCTCCGCAAGCATCCTCGTGTACTCCCCTATCCCACAATGGACCGGCGGATACCTTGAGACGAAGCCTATCCTCAGCTTTCGGGGCAACCCTCCCCGCTCCCCTACAGCTCCAGCCCCGCTATGGGGGCGGCCGCCGGGTCTGATGTGCGGCTTCCAGATTAGCCCTCTCCTCGCCCCTCCAGGCCCCACCCGGAGACGCTGCTAGGACCGTGCTTCACGGGTAGGGCTCCACGTAGGGGGTGCGGCGGCCTGGCGGGGACTGCTCGTAGGGCCCTGCTGCTGCTACCACGCGGCCTCATGGGCTGGGAGGTGCGGGAGGCTAGGGCTCTCGTGGAGAGCGCCGGCTACAGTGTCGTAGGCGAGGTCTGGTACCGCAGGGTATCCGGGTCGAGGCTCCTGAGCCGGGCTAAGCTGGAGGAGGTTGCGGAGAAGGCTGAGCCGCTACGCGGCGACGAGAACGCGCGGATAATAGTCTACGATGAGCTGCGGCCGCGCGAGTACTTCAGGATCGTTAAGCGCGCTGGGGTGGACGCTATAGACAGGACGCTCCTGATACTTGAGATATTCGCGCTGCACGCCGGCAGCAGGGAGGCTCAGTACCAGATAGAGCTGGCCAGGCTACGGCACCAGCTCCCCCTGGTGAGGGAGGCGATACGCCTGGCGAAGATGGGCGAGCTGCCCGGCTTCCTGGGCCCCGGCGGCTACGCTGTCGACAAGTACTACCGGTACATGGTCTCGAGGATGGCGAGGATACGCAGGGAGCTGCAGCGGCTCGCTGAGAGGAGGGCTCGGGAGAGGAGTAAGAGGAGGAGCGCCGGGCTACCTCACGTGGCTATAGTGGGCTACGCGAGCGCCGGGAAGACGAGCATCTTCAACAGGCTTACTGGGCTCTCGAAGCCCATAGGCCCCGAGTACTTTACCACGGTCTCCCCAAAGGTTAGGGCTGCAAGCCTGGGCGGCGTCAAGGCCGCGCTGGTGGATACAGTAGGCTTCATCGCGAGGGTCCCCCCGGAGATTATAGAGGCGTTCCACGCCACCCTCGAGGAGGTCGCGCAGGCCGACGTGGTGCTCCACGTGGTGGACCTATCGGAGCCTGACCATGTAATAGCCGAGAAGCTTGAGGAGGGGCTGGCAACGCTCCGCAGGATAGGCGTCGTGGACAAGCCAATGGTTATCGCAGCCAACAAGATAGACCTGGTCGCGGCAGACGAGAGGGATAGGCTCCTCGGCCTCCTGGGGGCTATGGCCTCAGCCTCTTATCCCGCACTCGCCGCCGTCGTCCCCGTCTCCGCGGCGACAGGGGAGGGGCTTGGTGAGCTTGCATGCAGGCTGGCCATCCTGCTGAGAGGTACGGCAGGGTCTACGTGCTACGCATAGGCCATCGGCCGGAGCGCGACAAGAGGATAACAACCCACGTCGGCCTTGTAGCCAGAGCCTTTGGCGCCAACGGGTTCATACTAGGCGACGTCTGCGACAGCCACGTGATGGAGTCGCTCCGCGGCGTCCTTGAGCGCTGGGGCGGCGTGATGCACCTGGAATGCGGGGTTCCGAGCAGGCGGTATGTGATGGAATGGAGGCGACAGGGTGGCGAGGTTATACACCTCACGATGTACGGGCTCCACGTGGACGATGTTATAGGCGAGATTCGGAGCAGTCCCAAGCCTAAACTAGTGATTGTCGGCGCTGAGAAGGTGCCGCCGTTCTTCTACGAGGCCGCTGACTATAATGTCGCGATAGGGAATCAGCCGCATAGCGAGGTGGCTGCCCTAGCTATATTCCTGGACAGGCTCTATGAGGGGCGTGAGCTTAGGATAGAGTTTCCAAACGCGAAGCTGCGTATTATACCCTCGCCGAGGAGCAAAAAGGTAGTAAGCCTGGATTCGGAGGGTATTGAAGGCTAGGGGTTGAGGGTCTTGGCCGAGTACAGTGGTGAGGTCGAGAAGCTGCTGCTTATGATAGAGAGGCTTGTGGACCAGGATGCGCGGAAGGTCTTTGAGGCGCTGTTGGAGGAGGGTAAAGAGCTCAGCGAGTACGATATCATGGATAAGACGGGGCTGCGGGGCAGCGTTGTGAGGAGGTCTCTTAATATACTGGCTGAGAAGGGGTTTGTGACCTACCGTAGGGTTAAGCACCCGGAGAAGGGGCGCATAATCTTCTACTGGTCCATAAACTATGACGGGATTCCGGCCATTATAGAGGCTAGGAAGAGGGCTGCGCTGGAGAAGCTGAGGGCTCTGCTTCAGAAGGAGGAGGAGAATACCTACTATGTCTGCCCGTTGGATGGCACCAGGTACACTTTCGAGGAGGCTTTGGAGTACGAGTTCACCTGCCCCCGGTGTGGCAGTATGCTCGAGCCTGATGAGGATAGGGAGATTAGGCTTGAGATACTGCGGCGGTATGTGAGTATGCTCGAGGCTGATATCAGTGGAGCTGGGAGTGGTTGACTTCTTCTCCGGCGCCGGCGGCTTCGCCGAGGGGTTCCGTAGGGCTGGCTTCAGTATACTGCTGGGGGTAGACAACGACGTCGCCGCGATACGCAGCTTCAAGGCTAACTTCCCTGAGTCGATCGCGCTGCGGATGGATGTGCAGGAGGTCACTGGGAGGCTTGTCGAGAGGCTTGTGGGGCGGCCGCTGGTGGTGATAGGTAGCCCGCCCTGTGAGCCCTATACCGGGGCTAACCCGCGCCGCCGCAGGGACCCCCTGGCTAGGCTCTATGAGGACCCTGCGGGGCAGCTTGTGCTCCACTTTGTGAGGCTTGTGGGGGAGCTGAGGCCCGCGGTATTCGTTATGGAGAACGTGCCGGGTATCCTTGATGTCCGGGAGGAGCTCGAGAGGCTGTTCGCGGAGGCCGGGTATCCCCGCGTCTACTTCAACAGGCTGCTAGCCGAGGACTATGGCACGCCGAGCCACCGGCTGCGCGTCTTCATCTCCAACATCCCCCTGCGGCCGCCGCGGAGGCGTAGGAGGGTGAGCGTCGCCGAGGCGCTGCGGGGGTTGCCGGAGCCGGGTGCGCCTGGAGTGTTGAACCATGAGCCTCCGCCGCTCAGCCCGAGGAAGGCCCGCAGGATATCGAGGCTGAAGTGGGGCCAGGCCCTCATCTACTATGAGGGGGCGGAGGGGAGGAGGCTGCCCAACCTGATCCGGCTGGACCCGCGGCGGCACGCGCCGACTGTGCTGGGGAGCAGCCGGTTCATACACCCGTATGAGGACAGGTTTCTCACTGTGCGCGAGCAGGCCAGGTTGATGGGGTTCCCGGACGACCATGTGTTCCTTGGGGGCCGCGATGAGCAGTACAACCAGGTTGGGGAGGCGGTGCCGGTGCCGCTTGCGGAGGCGATAGCCCGGGAGGTTAGGCGGGTGCTTGAGGCGGGGCTGCTAAGGCCGGCTGAGCCCGCGCAGGGCCGCTAGTATTATGGCTGCCTCCGCCACGGGGCCGAGGCGGTGCTCGACTCCGGCTATGTAGAGGGCCTCTCCCAGCGCTGCCACGTCCTTGGAGGGGGCGGCGTCTATACCCCCGAGCACTAGAAGCGGCTTCTTCGCCTTCGCCAGCTTCTCGGCTATCTCCGAGGCCTCCAATGGCTCGCCGTAGTCCCTTGAGACGACTATCACGGCGTCGGGCTGGAGCAGCTCGACCGCGTCCCTGGCGCTGGGGAGTACTGCGAAGAGGCGGCCGAGTTTCATAGCCATCCTGCTAGCCTCGGGGACGCCGCTGCTGGCGGCCGCGCCGTAAACCTTCGATGCCACGAAGCTGCGTAGACCAAGCCCATATACCAGGCGCGCCGTGTCTATGAGGCGCTGCGCGCTGGAGACGTCGTGGAGAAGCACGACCAGACCATCATGCAAGGCCACGCAACCTCCCCGCCGACGCTCCCACACGGCCCTTGCGAGGGTCGCGGGGGCTCACCACTTAAAGGCGTCCGCATCGGCCGGCCTCGGCGAGTACAGCCCCGTTCACCGCCCCACAGCTGATGGGGCAGGGCAGCCCCCTTATTATAGGGGGCACCCGGCGTTGAATCCTGTGGACAGCCTGGCCCCCGGCCCGAACCCTTCAGCCGCTCTCGCGGGGCCAGTCTCGGGCAAGGGTGCTGCCCTCATGGGGAGGCGCGGCCGTATAGTTGCAGTGGAGCTTCCGGAGGACGTCTACCGGGAGCTTGAAAGGCGCGCCCAGCGTATGGGCTACAGCCTCGTCGCCGACTATGTTAGGAGCCTGATACTGCGGGACCTGGGCTACGAGGGTGCGCCCGCCGCGGCTGACGTTGAGAGGCTTGTTGAGGAGGCGGTTGAGAGGAGGCTCCGAGAGCTTGTGTCTGCTGGTACCGTCGAGGTGAAGCCCGTCGATGTAGAGGCGGCTCTCCGGAAGGCGTTGGCACAGCTTGAGAGGCGGATCCAGGATATGATAAACCCATGGACTGCGAAGATAGACAATCTCTCCTCGAGGCTGGCCGATGTTATAGAGAGGCTAGAGGAGCTCGAGGAGCGCGTCAAGAAGCTCGAGGAGCAAGCCCACCAGCCCGCCGCCCCGGCGGCGCCCGTGTCGGGCTACGGCCCGGCCCACCAGAGGGTGGAGAAGGGCCACGAGAGGAGCCGCGGACGCCGGAGGAGCGCTATAGAGAGGCTGCGCGAGCAGGGTGTAGTCTTCGAGCATGATGTCCAGTGGCTGCGCGACCGCGACGCGTTCTTCGAGAAGCTCAAGCGAGAGGGCGCCCTCGTGCTAGAGCTGGGAGGGGAGAGGGTCGCGGTGGACCCCGAGTTCTGGAGAAACTTCCGCGAGAAGCTGGAGCAGCTGCCCACGGCTAACGACGACGAGATAAAGATACTTCTCACGGACACCCAGTACGAGCTGTTCCGCCGGCTGAAGGAGCACGGCCTAATCTACTTCGACACCTCAAAGAAGGCATGGAGGTTCGTCGAGGAGCCCACAAGCGGCTAGAGGTGCCTCGGACGCCAAGTCACTCACCATACCCCGCGAGCCCCACCCTACCACGGGGCCCGGAGGGGTTCAGGCGCTGGCGTAGTCCTCATCGGCGCCGATGGCTGCGGGGCTCGTAGGGGCGAAACTCGTCACCCCACACGCCCCCAGCGGGTCTGCAGGGGGCGTGTCTGTTCGGCTGTAACTCTTCATCGCCCCGGGGTCTAGACTAGGGCGGGGTGAGGGGTGTAAACACGCCTCCGCCCATGCGCTGGGTCTTCCACGCCCTCTCCCTACCCTAGTCTAGCTTCCAGCTCTCCAGGTAGCGGCGCTGCTCCTCGGTGAGGCTGTCTATCCTGACACCCAATGCCTTCAGCTTGAGCCTTGCGACCTCCTCGTCTATCTCGCGGGGCACCCGGTACACTGCCGGGCGGAGCCTGCCGCGGTTGCGCACCAGGTACTCCACTGCGAGGGCCTGGTTTGCGAAGCTCATGTCCATGACCTCGCTGGGATGGCCCTCGGCTGCGACGAGGTTGACGAGCCTGCCCTCCGCCAGTAGGTAGAGGCGGCGGCCGTCGCGGAGCCTGTACTCTGTGACGTGCGGCCTAACCTGACGCTTGGAGACGGCAAGCTCCTCGAGGTCGGGTATCCATATCTCGACGTTGAAGTGGCCTGCGTTGGCTAGTATAGCGCCGTCCTTCATTACCTCGAAGTGCTCCCTCCTTATCACCTTCTTGTTGCCCGTAGCGGTTATGAACACGTCCCCTACCTTAGCAGCCTCTATCATGGGCATTACCTGGAACCCGTCCATGTAGGCCTCCAAGGCCTTTATCGGGTCTACCTCGGTCACTATGACCCTGGCACCCATCCCCCGCGCCCTGGCCGCTATCCCCCGGCCACACCAGCCGTAGCCTGCTACCACGACCGTCTTGCTTGCAAGGAGGATGTTCGTCGCGCGTATGACGCCGTCTATCGCACTCTGCCCCGTGCCGTACCGGTTGTCGAACATCATCTTGGTATAGGCGTCGTTAACTGCTATCGCGGGGTACTTGAGTACACCCTGCCTCTCCATGGCACGCAGCCTTATCACACCCGTCGTCGTCTCCTCAGTCCCACCCCAAACCTCAGCCGCGACATCCGGG
The DNA here is from genome assembly GCA_013153105.1 of Thermoproteota archaeon. Classification (GTDB taxonomy): domain Archaea; phylum Thermoproteota; class Thermoprotei_A; order Sulfolobales; family Pyrodictiaceae; genus QNYQ01. The sequence continues at coordinate 9,623 of JAADFC010000058.1, read as the reverse complement.
AACTTCTCATGGAGCATAGCGTGGAGGTCGCCCCCGTCGTCTATCACTATATGGGGCTTCCACTCGGCAACCCAGGAGATGCACCCGAAGTACTCATCCTCGCTCATGCCACGCCACGCGCAGACCTCGACACCCTTCTCCTCGGCTAGAGCCGCTGCAACCTCATCCTGGGTGCTCAAGGGGTTGCTCGCGGCAAGCCGCACCCTAGCCCCGCCCGCCACGAGGGTCCTCACAAGAGCCGCGGTCTCCTTGGTGACGTGCAGCACCGCACCGACGCGGAGCCCCTCAAGCGGCTTCTCCGAGGCAAACCTTTCACGGATGAACCTAGCCACGACAGGCATGTGCTGCTCCGCCCACTCTATCTGCAGCCTACCCTCACCGGCCAGGCCGGGGTCGCGTACCCTGCTAGGCAAACCCTGCCAACACCCCCGCCGAGAACCTACCTACCGCTGCAGGCCCGCGGCCCGGCCTGGCCTAGAAGAAGTCTCCCAGCCCGAGGGATGCAGCAGAATGACCCGAGCGCCCCGGAGGAGTGTAGGCATTGGACGGTAGAGGGCCATGGTGGGCCCGGGGGGATTCGAACCCCCGACCTCCGGGTCTCTCCCCGTCATCTGCGACGCTCCGCAGACCCGGCGCCTGTGGACCCGGCGACGCCGGTCTGGAGCCCGGCGCTCTGCCTGGCTGAGCTACGGGCCCACGCCGCTCTCTCAGGGCCCACCATGACGCTCATCCCCGGCGCAACTGCGGCGCCGAGTCAGCCGGGGGCTCGACCCGTGCAAGCACAGCCGCTACAAGCGCGGGGGTTTATCCCTTACCCCACACTCGACCGGGCACCCGACGCCAGGGCACCCCATTAACTCGAGCATCTTCAAACCGTAGGAGACCGTCTTGGACGCCAGCCCTACAGCCCTAGCCACGGAGCCCACAGCCGCCCTGGACACGGCACCGGCGGCCATCAACCTGCACAGCACATCCAGCCCAGCCACGTACACCGTAGCGCCACGGTTACGGTAGGAGACGAGAACCGCTACACCACGCCCATAGACCAGGTAATGGTTACGCTTCCGCGCCAGAAACTCCACCCAACCCACATGCTCAAGACCGCGACGTGTTACGCAGAGGCGTTCACCCTCAACGCTGACAAGCCCCCTACGCCGAAGCCCCCAGGACATCCTGCGCACGGTCAAGGGCTTAACCCAGAGAAGCGCCGCCAAGACGCCACGCTCGAGGCACCCGCCCCGGGAGGCCAGGAGGACGAGCAGAGGGTAGCTCCAGTCTCTACGCAAGAGGCCACACCCACCGGCAAGGATGCGGAGATGCGGGAGAGTGGCGCCGCCGGGTGGATTCGAACCACCGACCACCGGGTTAACAGCCCGGCGCTCTACCCGCTGAGCTACGGCGGCATCCGCGACAGACCGTCCCCCGGAACCCCGGCGGCCATGAAGAAACCCAGCCCCCTACCCCGGCCTAATAAGCTTGACGCGCCCGCACACCGCGGAGCCGCGGAGCAAGAGTGGCAAACGGGCGAATACTACCCCGCGAGAGTCGAGGATGGAGGGCGAGAAGCTGGGTGCAGACCGGCCCAGCGATGGTGGGCCCGGGGGGATTCGAACCCCCGACCACCCGGTTATGAGCCGGGCGCTCTACCGGGCTGAGCTACGGGCCCAGGGCCCACCATGTCGGTCTAGCCCGGCCCGGTCTAGGGTATATAAGTTTTCTCCCCGCCGGCGGATGTTGAGCGGGGTGTGCAGGGAGCAGCACCAGAAGCGGAGGAGAGATGGGGAAGCCACGTCTGGGGCGGTGTAAAAAGGGCGGCGCCACGGCCGGGGGCCGGTGGACGTGGCTTAGGACTGCTCCTGCTTGCGGAAGCCGAAGGTGAGGTTGTAGAGCTCCTTGAGCTCCGCGGCTATCTCGTCGCGCTTCTCCTTCACAGCCTTAGCTATAGCCTCCAGGGCGTTGTAGGCCCTGCTGGGTATCTTGCCCTTGAACCAGGTTATATCCTTGGCCATGCCAACGCCTAGCGTCTCGTACTTGAGGCCTGTAAGCGGGTCCTCCTCCCTCTCGTTTATCAGCTTGTCCAGCTCAAGCACCAGCGTACCCCTGGGCAGCATGTAGTCGCCGTAGGGGTCGACAAGCTTGAGGGCCTGCTTCTTGATCTTGCTGAGCACCCTTATGCCTAGTATCTTGTCGGGGTTCGGCCTTATCTTGGCTGCCTGCAGCGCGCCCAGCAGGGCTACTATGCCGCTTAGGTCGCTGAAGGGCTCGTACCAGGGCCTGCCCTTGCCGCCGGCTATCATGTGCTGGGCGTGGGCGCGGAAGAGCACCTGGCCGCTCAGCACCATGTTGTAGGCGTTGGCGCTACGGAACTTCTCGTTAAGGGCTATGTCTATTATGCTCTCAGAGTTGTGGCCTACGAAGAGCGTGTGCCTGGCCGGCGTCTCGAATATTATGCCCATGTAGAAGCCGAACATGGTGGCGGCCTCCGGCCTGTCGGCAGCCTTGAACACGGTCTCGCCGAGTATGGTGCGCTGCAGGGCTACGTCGTTGAGCCTCCTGGGCGCCTCGCTGCTGGCAACTATCTTTACCAGGCCGAATGCCTGCATCATCCTGAGATAGTAGAGCAGGTCGCTCATGCCGAAGTTCTTGAGGGCCACGTACTTCTCGCCCAGCATCTCAACCCTCACAATGCCGCCCACTATGTCGCTGACCTGCCTGGGCTCCTGGTCGGGGCTCGCAGCCCCCGCCAGCATATCCTTATAGAACTCTATTATCCCCGATATCCCGCTAAGCTTGCCCTGCGCAGCTGCGGCAAGCTCCTTGAAGCGACGGGGCACCCTCGCCTCCAGGGTCAGAGGCGGTAGCAGCATACTCCCACCTCACCAGGTAGCTGGAGACCAGGAGGCCCGAGTTAAAAATGTACGCCCTCACCGGCTTTGCCGGCTATGCGCTATGCTACGTCCCGGAAATTAAATGGGGGCACACGAGGGTTGTAATACCGTAGAGGCAGCATATGCCGCCCTGGAGTTGGCTCAAAGCATTAACCGAGCCCCCTGGAGGGAGAGGCTACGGCTGCTCCTCCCGCCATAGACTGCAGCGAGGGAACCCACCGCTTGGCGGCGGAGAAGCTGCTGGCGAGGCTCGTAGCAGTGGCCGATAACGGCGCCATAAGCCTGGGCCCCGACATAGTCGTCGACGGCCACCGGTGCGGCGCTGTAGCCCGCGTAACGACGCATATACACAACGACCACACCAGGGGCCTCTCAACTAGCCTGCGCAGGCTCGCCCTGCATATAGCGACCCCGCTCACTCACGACCTGCTCGAGGCTATGGGCTACCGCGTCGACCCCTCACGAAGGGTGGACGTGTCGTATGGGGCCAAGCTGCGCATTGGAGATGCTATGCTGCGGCTGCTGCCGGCTCGCCACGTGCCCGGCTCGGCCCAGGTCGTGGTAGACATCGACGGGCTCCTGCTTGGGTACACGGGCGACTTCAAGCTACCCGGCACCGAGCCCATACGTGGGGCCGAGGTGCTCGTGGTTGACGCCACCTACGGCATGCCGGAGTGGCGGAGGCCCTGGCAGGACGAGGTGGAGTACCTGCTGCCAGACCTGGTCAACGACGCCCTGATGAAGGGGCCGGTGAACATCTACGCCTACAACGGTAAGATTGAGGAGGTCCTCCTCCTGCTACGCAGCCACGGGGTTGACGCGCCGGTGGTAGCCCCGAGGCGCAAGTATAGGATGCTGAGGGTACTCGAGAAGCACGGCTACCGTATCGGGGATGTGCTCCCGGAGGGCTCCGCGGAGGCTCTCGAGGCCGAGAGGGGCGGCTGGGTGATACGTTTCCGCAGCTTCTCCGAGTGGAGCCGCCGCAGGAGGCTCGCGGGCGTCAACGTGAAGCTTACGGGCTGGGAGTTCCAGGCGCCCTACCGGTGGCTGAACACGCGCGACCTTGTGGTCTCCTTTAGCGACCACGCGGACTTCGACCAGCTGGTGCGCTACGTGGCAGAGGCCAGGCCCCGGCTGCTTGTGGTAGACTCCGCCCGGGGTGGCGCCGCCGCGAGGGTTTTCGCCGAGTATGCGAGGCGGCGGCTGGGGCTTCAGGCTGTGGCAGCACCCTGAGAAGCGCGGGGGGCGAGCCGTGGGAGGCAGCGTGGACCGCGTAGACGTGGAGCACCTGGCGTGGCTCTCCAGGATAGAGCTCAGCGAGGAGGAGAGGGAGAGGCTGAGGGCGAGGCTGGAGAAGGCGCGGCGTATAGTTGACCGTATCCTTGAGGCGCCCGTGGAGGGGGTTGAGCCGCTCTTCCATGCAGCGGAGGCGGAGGGGCGGCTCCGCGAGGACGAGCCGCGGGCGGGGCTTAGCCGGGAGGAGGCCCTGCTCAACGCCGCGAAGACCGAGGAGGGCTACATTGTTGCGCCCCGTACAGTGGAGGAGTAGGCTTGTGGGGTTATCGGCGGTAGAGCTTCTGCACAGTCTCCACCACAGTTTCCAGGCTCCCGGGGCTCGAGACGAGCACACCGTCCACCACGCCTTCGAGCGCGGCCGCAGCCTCTACAGCCTCTTGGGGACGGTAGACGGGCTGGTCGCCGAGCATCCTGCGTAGCTGCTCGTAGTTGCTGCCGCCGACTATTAGGTAGGCGTAGAGCTTCTTGCCCAGCCTGTGCGCGGCCCTGCTGACTTCTCTCAGCTTCTCTAAGCTTGTGAACGCCCTCAAGACTAGGTAGAAGGAGAAGGGTGCCTCGAGCCTCCGCTCGATCTCGGGCAGGGGGTAGCGTATGCTGAGCATTGCGCCTAGGCTGGGCCTCCTGCGCAGCCTCTCCACCGCCAGCCTCGCGGCCTCCTCGACAGTCAGATCTTCAACCACTCTCCCCTCGACCGGCCTGTCGCCGCGCAGCAGAACCGCCTCCCCGACCCCTGCCGCCGCCAGTCCTCCGAGGATGCTGAGCATACCCACCCTGTTCACGTCTATAACACGGATGTGAGGTATGAAGGATGTGCCCGGGTAGAGGGCGCTGAGGTGCGCAGCGACAACCGGCGCCGACGCTATAGGCCGCCCCATGGGCACCTCCGGTATATCTATCGCATCGACATGCGGCGCCAGCAACTTGACACGCTTAAGCAGCTTCTCCCGGTTGCGTGTAGGCTCAAGCTCTGCTATGACGCGTAGATTCAACAGCGCCACCCCCCAGGCGGCCGCCCTCCTCCTATACGCCGCTGTCGCGGCTGCGCATCTCTCTTAGCTTGGAGGCTAGGCGCATGGCCTTCTCTGGGTTTATGGGGCTTGCAGTGCCGGACATTTTGAGGTAGCTGCCAACGATAAAGCCATCTGCAACCCCATAATAGGCCGCAAGGTTCTCAGCTGTCAGGCCGCTGCCGACAAGCACGGGGAGCCGGGTGGATGACCTGACTGCGGCCACCATGCCGGGGCTGGGTGGCATCCCCGTCCGCCCTCCTGTCACTATCACCGCGTCAACGCCGCCGCGCTCACCGCATTCAACCGCCACGTCATCCAGGCTAGCCGCAGACGCCTCCCAGCTATGTTTAACCCCTATATCGGCTAGCACGAGAAGCCTACGGGGAAGCCTCTGCAGGCTAGCAATAGCCGGCGCGGCAGGCCTAAGGAGGCCCTCGGGTGCGTAGCGGTGCTCACACACGCTGTTAACCCGTACAAAGTCTGCCGACGCCGCGTAGGCTGATACCAGCGAACGGTAATCGTTCCTCAATATGTTAACGCCGACCCTCAGCGAGACAGCCCTCGAGACCTCCCTAGCAACCACAGCCATTACCGCCACCGTGAGAGAGTCGTCGTCCCAGGCCACCTCGAAGGGGGCGTCCCCATAGTTCTCCACTATTACAGCATCAAACCCCGCGGACTCCAGCTTGCCCGCCTCAGCGACAGCGTAGTCCACCAAGTCCTCAACGCTAGCACCGAACCGGTAACCCCTACCTATGGGGGGTAGGTGAACCACACCTATAAGCGGCTTATACCCGAGCTTTGGAATCATGCGGGAGGGCTCAGCGCCATCCTCTGTCCTCACGCCCACCACCCCCTGCTGCCTCGGCATCGCCGAGGATTCGCTCATCACGGCCCCCAACAGTGGAGGGGTCGGCAAAGGGGGAGGTGGCGTCATCGCCTCCCCGGGGCTCGCTTCGGGGACAGCAGCTCCTCAGCCCCCGCAGCCTTCCCGGGGGAGGCTAGTCGCGTATAACCTCCTTTGCTATGTTCTTGACGCGCTCCACTAGCTTCGACTCCTGGGTCGCGCCTATTATCACATCAGCCACGTGGCCGTTGACGAATATTATTGTTGTCGGTATATTCTCGACTGAGTACCTGTCAGCTATCTCGGGAGCCTTGTCGGTGTCCAAGTATACGAATACTATCCCCTTGGCAGGATCGGCGAGGCGGCGGGCGACCCTCTTGAAGACCGGGGTATAGGCTTTGCAGGGGTTGCACCAGGGGGCCGAGAACTCGACCACGACCACCTTGTACTCCGACAGTATCTTGTCGAAGTTATCCTTGTCAGCGTATATGAGCGGGTCTCCCATTTCTCTTTCTATGGCCTCTATCTTCTTCGAGACTAGCTTCTCGATCTCCCTGGCCAAGGCCGCTGCCTCTGCCATGCCCGCCCCCTAGCCAGGCGGGCGGGACGGGGGGCTTCATAATGTGTTTTGACGGCTCTGGAGCCTGGGCTGAGGTGAGGGGCGGCTGGTCTTGAAGGTATTCATTAAAGAGTTTACGGTTGCTACAAGGACCAGGTTTGAAGTAGTGGACATAACTGGTCTCGTCGAGGATGCGGTATCATCTTCTGGGGTAAGTGACGGTATTGTCGTCGTCCACGTGCCCCATGCCACGGCTGCTATAATGCTTAACGAGGCTGAGCCTAACCTTTTCCACGACTATGTCGATATGGTTAAGGAGCTTTTCAAGCCAGACGCACAATGGAGGCATAATATGATAGATAACAATGCTCACGCTCATCTAGCTGCGGCCGTGATAGGGTCTTCGCGAGTGATACCGCTCCGGGGCGGCAGGATGATGAGAGGCACATGGCAGAATATACTTCTCCTAGAGCTTGACGGCCCCAGGCATAGGCGCGTCATCGTGGAGGTCATGGGCGTATAGTACGTGATAGCGTGCACGGAGGGGTAGAACATGCAGAAGCCGCGTATATACTCTGTCGGAGCTGACGACATTAAGCAGGGCTATGTTACTGACATCTACTTCCGGCGTACCAGGCGCATACTCGAGGCCAAAGGGAAGTGTGGCACGAGGGTCCGAGCTGAGTTTCACGCATACAGCATGCCCCGGGGCTACGAGTGGGCCGTGTTCGCCGGGTTAGAGGAGGCTCTCGCCATACTGGAGGGCCGCAATGTGAGCGTATACGCGATGCCGGAGGGTACCCTCTTCAAGCCTGTCGAGCCTATAATGGTTATTGAAGGCGACTACTGCGAGTTTGCTGAGCTTGAGACCGCTCTACTAGGTGTGCTCAGGCACGAGACTAGCATCGCTACTAAGGCAGCGAGGATAAAGCTGACCGCCGGCGATAGGGTTGTACTCTTCTTCGGGCTGCGCGCTCTCCACCCCGCCATAGCCCCGATGGCTGACCGGGCCGCATACATAGGGGGTCTAGACGGCGTTGCGGGCAGCGAGAGCAGCGACTTTATAGGGGTAAAGCCTACGGGCACGATGCCTCATGCGTTGATAATAGTGTTTGGCGACCCTGTAGAGGCTTGGAAGGCCTTCGACGAGGTGGTGGAGCCTGATGTCCCGCGTATAGCTCTCGTCGACACCTTCTATGATGAGAGGTTTGAGGCGCTCCTCGCAGCTAAGACGCTCGGTGATAGGCTTTATGGGGTGAGGCTCGACACGCCGGGGAGCCGTAGGGGCAACATGAGGAGGATAGTGGAGGAAGTGAGGTGGACACTGGACCTGCACGGGTTCAAGAACGTGAAGATAATAGTGAGCGGCGGCCTTGACGAGGAGCAGGTCGCCTTGCTACGCGATGTTGTGGACGGGTTTGGTGTTGGTACAAGTGTAGCCTTCCCGCCCTCGGTGGATATTAGCATGGATATAGTCGAGATCGAGAGGGGCGGCTCCTGGGTCCCCGTCAGCAAGAGGGGGAAGTGGCCTGGGATGAAGCAGGTCTACAGGTGCCCGCCGCTCGAAGACGAGATAACACCTTGGGGCCGCAGCCCCGAGAGGCTACGCTGCGAGGAGCCGAGGCCGCTACTCTCCAAGGTTATGGAGGACGGTAGACTGCTCGTCGACCTTCCGTCAGCCGGTGAGATACGCAGGTACGTGCTTGAGCAACTCAGCCAGCTCGCCAGCGGCAGCAGCGGCTAGGCGGAGGAGAGCCTCAACCCTGCCCCGAATATCTAAGGTATACACCTCGTGTCTCCCGCAGCCTGCAACCTCCACCCTACATTCTCCGTCCAGGCTGTCGGGGACGCAGACAAGTCCGCGGCCTACGCGCAGCCTGCTGCCGCACGAAACTGCACACAGGGCGTACCCGCAGGCTACACATATTACGGCTTCTGGGCTAACGCTTACAACTACATTACTCTTTAGGATAGCCTCGGGCTCAACGGCGAGCCTGACCGGCCTCCCCAGCTCGCCTACACAGCATACGCCGCTGCTAAGCCGCAGAACTGCAAGCCCGTACACCACGTCGACTACACCGTCGCCGTACTGGACAACGTAGCTGCCAGGCTTGTAGGCGTACAGTAGGTAGATGCCTCTATGGCCCTCCACGAGGCCCAGCCGTGTCTCACCCTTACCGCCGAGCTCCACATGGACGCCTGGCACCCACCAGGGGAGAAGGGGGTGCCGAAACGTGCACACCGGCCTCCAAGGATCAACCCTACACCTATACACCACACTACCGTCCACATCACCAGCGTATCCTTCGACACCTGCCCTAACAGAGAGCGAGACAACTACCTCGCGAAGGCCCGGACGAACTCCTTCAACACTAACCCTAAACACCACAGACTCCAACACCCTGCTCGGATCCCAGGCGCACTGATAGACGTTGAGGTCCCCGAGCCTCCTACATCCCCTACCAACGACCGGCAACGGCGACCACACGTACACCCCTTCCTCGCAGGAGCAGCCACTGCAGCGGCAAGCCACGCCTACAACTCGCCGAGAAGCCGCGGGGCCAGCCAATCCACAGCTCCACCAGAGGCAGGGCCGCCCTCAGCCAGGCCGCGGAGGGGCGGGCGAGACTGCAGCCGCAGCTACCACAATTAAGCCAGGAGCCGTGGCCGCCCCGGCGCAGCGCCGCCCCGCGGTACCCGGATACGCTGAGAGCAGCCGGAGGTGCGAGGAGGAGGTGGCGGCGGGGCCGCCCCTGCGGGCGGTGGTGTGCCTGGTGGTAGCGGGGGGTGGATTTGAACCACCGACCTCGGGGTTATGAGCCCCGCGGGCTACCAGGCTACCCTACCCCGCTAGGCTACCCCGCCACCCACACGCTCCATGAAACACCCGCACGCAGCCACTGTCTTATATGCCTTGCTGCCCATGCCGCCGCAGCCTAAACAAAAGGGGGACCCATGCCTGCACCCAACAGCCCGGGGATGAGGTATACACACCCTTAACGCGAGCAACACCGCGATGACAG
>JAADFC010000016.1 GCA_013153105.1 Thermoproteota archaeon | reverse complement strand
CGGAGGTTCATTGGGATGATATTGGCGGGCTTGAGGATGTGAAGCAGCAGCTGCGTGAGGCTGTTGAGTGGCCCCTGAAGCACCCGGAGGTGTTCCGCAGACTCGGTATAACGCCGCCTAAGGGTGTGCTGCTCTTCGGCCCGCCGGGCACCGGCAAGACGCTGCTCGCCAAGGCTGCTGCGACTGAGAGTGGCGCCAACTTCATCGCAGTCAGGGGCCCCGAGGTGCTCAGCAAATGGGTAGGCGAAAGCGAGAAGATGATAAGGGAGATATTCAGGAAGGCTAGGCAGCATTCGCCAGCAATAGTGTTCTTCGACGAAATAGACGCGATAGCCCAGACGCGTGGCGCCTTCGACACGAGCGGCGTCACCTATAGGATTGTGAACCAGCTGCTGGCCGAACTTGACGGTATAGTCCCGCTCAGCAACGTCGTGGTTATCGCTGCAACGAACAGGCCGGACATCCTCGACCCGGCGCTGCTGCGCCCCGGGAGGTTCGACAAGGTTGTCTACGTGCCACCGCCCGACAAGAAGGCCCGCCTCGAGATACTCAGGATACACACCAGGAAGATGCCCCTAGCAGACGACGTGGACCTGGAGCTGCTTGCGATTAGAACCGAGGGGTACAGCGGCGCTGATCTCGCGGCGCTGGTTAGGGAGGCTGCGATGCTAGCCTTGCGCGAGGATATAAACGCGACGAAGATACATATGAGGCACTTCCTCAAGGCGTTGGAGGTGGTGAAGCCGAGTATAACGCCGGAGATGACAAAGTTCTACGAGGAGTGGCTCCAGAAGTCTAGGCAGCAGCTGCCGGGCAGTAGGCTGATACAGGCTAAGCCCACGATCTACACGTGAGCCTGCGCCTCCAGGGCCGCCCTGCGTCTTGCGGCTCGGCTCTTTCGGCGTTTCCCATCCCTCCTTGCAAGGAGGTGGTGTAAGGTGGCACCCTCCTCGACCTGGCGTAGCGTGCCCCTCTACTATGCTATAGTTGAGGAGCTTGAGAGGCGCGGCGGCAGCGCCAAGGACGTGGAGCTTTACCATGCGCTCTTGGACAGGAAGTATGATATAACCTTTGCCGAGTTCCTCCATGAGCTTATGAAGCTCGAGATGCAGGGCATAATATATGTGTCGGTACTGAAAGAGGATTTGAGGAATGTTGAGCTGCTGAAGAAGGTTTGAGACTCACCCCGGCGGGGGTTCCTAGGGTTTTTTCTCCCCTAACGCTATAGCCGCTTTCCAGCCGGTGGATGTAGCTTGACTTCTAAGCAGGCGATAGAGCTGGAGGAGCTTAGGGAGCTTGCGCTGATCGCGCGGAGGATGAAGGAGAACGGGCTTCTCGACCTGCTTATAGTGCTTGCGGAGAACTACGATGATATAGTCGAGAGGCTTAACAGTGAGAAGGCCGCCCGGCTAGGCCTCTTGGCCGACTCCATGCTCCGGGGAATCGGCTCAGCCGAGTTCGACCCCAGCGCGGTTAGCGTGGTTACACGCTGTCTGGTTGAGGCGGCGGCTCCTGCCGCGGGCGGGGAGCCATACGTTATCCGGGGGCCGCTCAGCCTCTTAAGGGCCCTCCGCGACGAGGATGTCGTTAGAGGGCTCTCGGCCCTCGTCGGTATGGCTAAGAGGCTCGGCCGCTGTCTCGGCGAGCACGACGGCGGACGGTGAGGAGGGCCATCTGCAGCTTGTGTGGGGCCTGTTTGTTTGTGGTGCGGGGGGTGGGATTTGAACCCACGCCGGCCTACGCCAGCGGGTCTTGAGCCCGCCCCCTTCGACCTGGCTCGGGCACCCCCGCACCCGGATAGGGGCCGGGCCGTTGCGTGTAGGAGGAGGGCCGGTGGCGGGCCCGGGGGGATTTGAACCCCCGACCACCGGCTTAGGAGGCCGGCGCTCTATCCTGGCTGAGCTACGGGCCCTTCCAGGCCCGGTACCCGCCGAGGCTGGGCAAGCGGCTTTATGCGGTTTAAAAAACTGTCTCTTTCAGCTGACGAAGGAGGCTTTGTACTGGCTGCCGTCGCTCAGGGTGACTATTACTATGTGCTGGCCTGGCGGTAGGTTGTCGATGGTTATCACTTTGCGTATCTCCTGGCCGGGTGGCAGCTGCCGCGGCAGCCCCAGCTGGCTGCTCACATCGGTGCCGTCTATGGTTACTCTGGTTATGTTGGCTGCTGCGCCGCCGGCGTTCTTGATGCTAAGCTCGATATAGGCGGTGGAGCCGACGTAGTCTGCGCTTGCTGTTATGAGCAGCTGGGGCTTCTGCGCCACGGCCGCGGCGCTGGCGGAGGCGTAGTTGTAGATAACATAGCCTATTGCTATGCTTGCGGCGAGGAGTATCGCGGCCGATACCAGAGGGCTCACGCCGCGCATTCTGCATCAATCCCCGCGCTGCTCCTCCGCTCCAGACGTTGCAGGAGGCTGCCAGAGCCGTGGCCGGGTAGGGCGAAAGTATTGGATGACGTGGCTACTCTGCGTCGCTAGGCAAAAGACCGCCTAGCCCAGCACGGGCGCCGGGGCGGCAAGGCATGGACATGAAGAGCCTGGCGCAGGGAGCAGCCCTCGGCTTGGCCCTCGGCTTGCTCGTAGCGTTGATAATCTATTATAGCTATGATCGTACGCTCGCCACAGTGCTCCGCGAGCGTGACGACCTGAGGCAGCAGCTGAGCGATTGTCAGGGGAGACTCCAGGCTGCGGAGGCTAGGGTTGCGGAGGTGAGCGGCCAGCTGGACTTGGCGAGACAGCAAATCAGGGAGTTGAAGGATAGGCTGGGGACGCTGGAGGCCCGCCTCGCAGCGTGCAACGAGACCCTGGAGAGGGTGAAGGCGGAGAGGGATAGCCTGCTGGCCCGCCTCGAGGAGGCCAATAAGACTATAGAGGCCCTCAACGCTACTGCTGCGAGGTTGAGAGCGCAGGTTGAGAGTCTTCTGCAGGCTAATGAGCTTCTGCGCCGCCAGCTCAACCAGAGCGCGGTTGAGAAGCTCCAGCTCCTCGCGGAGCTGAACGAGACGAGAAGGCGGCTCGAGCACCTCCAGGAGCAGCTGGCCCTGCTCAACGCCGAGCTGGGCAGGCTGGGCGAGGAGCTGGAGCTTCTCCGCAACGCAGTCCGCGAGGCGGGCTACTGGCACCTCCACGCGTCAAATAGGACCCAGCTGCTCTCCTGGCTCGACAGCGTTATGACCGCCTCCGAGCAGGCCGCCGCTCTACACAACCTAACCAGACCCGACATCTATAGGGTCTACGATATGATTGTGAGAGGTTTCAGCCTCTACCCCGACCAGCTGGCGAGAATAGCCACGGAGAACGCGACAATAATCGGTATATGGGAGTCCCTCATGCTCCCCAACGAGACCGCCATACTGCAGGGAGGCGGAAGCCTCGACCTAGCCCTACTAGCCTACGCAGCCCTACCCGGCACGCCGCGGGCCCTGGTGATAGCCTACTACAACGGAACCCCCGTGGCAGCCGGCGTTGTCGTCGAGACGCGCCTCGGCAGCTACCGGGGATACCACGTCTACGACCCCGGCCACGGGATACTCGACGGGCTGATAGCATCCCTCAACGTTTCCGGCACACCAGTACCGGCTATGGCCGTCAACTCCAGGGTGAAGCAGCACCTGCTCGAAACCGGCGCAGCGAACGTGGTGCTGGTAGACCCGGTTAATGGGGCGGTGCTGCCCGCGGGCGCCTACCCGCCCAGCACCGCCAGCGCGGCAGCCGCGCTGGCGGCGTGGGCTGTGACGATGGGGCTGGACCCCGAGATGGTGGTCTACGAGATACACCTGCCAGGCGTCCACGTCGCCGCCCAGGGGGCAGCGGCAGCGGGGGCGGCGGTTGAGCAGCTGTTCCTAGGCGCCGCCGGCGGCTCCCAGGGATAGGGTTATTTCTCCTAGAGGCTGGCTCCTGCCCCTTCCCCGGCTGTGAGGGTGGCCTTTTTGAGCAGGTCAACCCCCTTCAGCAGCTACTACGAGTCCCGCGAGTATGTTGGCGCGCTGGTCTACGACGCCTACGGCCTCTACGCCGGCACAGTCTGCCGTGTATCCTTCTCGCCCGCTCCCCGCATAATCGTCTGCAACGACCCTACGTTCGACGCCAGAGTCCCTGACTACCGTCGGCTCCTGGGCGAGCTGAGGCGCAGGGGGCTTGTGGCGGAGGACGAGGAGCCCAGCCTCGAGGAGCTGGTTGTACTTGCTAGGGAGCAGACGCTTGAGATACCCTATACGAGTTCGACACAGCTGGGCTCTATAGTCAAGCTTGTAATTGAGCCGCAGGACATGGAGAGCGTCGACAACCTTGACGACACGCGGCTCATAGTACTCCTTTCAGAACCTCGGGAGGCTAGGCTCAGGGGTGTAGACCCGCCCAAGCCGCTGTCGCAGCCCACGCCGGAGACCGTTGCGGGTAAGCATGTGCTGAGCCACCGCAGCGGCTACCTAGGGCGCGCGTCCACGATAGCCATAGGCCCCCGCGGCGTGGCGGTTAGGGTCGTGAAGAAGGGGTCGCCCAGCTGGCGAGTGGATGAGCTCCTCCACAGCCTGCGGAGAAGCGGCTACGTGGGAGTGGCAGAGCAGGTTGAGCGCCTGGCATCTTCAGCGAGGGGGGCCGTGGAGGCTCACGGGGAGGTGTTGAGGATACTCGAGGCGCTCCGGGTCCCAGGCGAGGCCCTCCAGATGGTAAGGAGTAGCAAGAGGTACATGGTCGAGGAGAAGCGGGACATACCATGGGACCAGGTGATATACGTGGCAGACGCAGTTATAACAAGCTAGGAGGCGGTGGCGGTGTCTTGGCCGAAAGGCTCTACGTAAACCTGGAGGCGGCAAAGCCCCGCTGCGGCGCCCTGCTCTGCGAGAAGAGGCTCGACGGCAAAGGCTACGTGTGCATAGACACCGAGCCTTCAGCCGACAGTGCTGAAGCAGAGCTTGTCTCGGGGGACCCCCTTCGCCCCCTCCAGTGCAGCGCTCCAGCCTGGGTCGAGGTAGACGGCGCCCGCCCGGAGCTGCCCTGGGCAGACCAAGTCTACAGGCTCGCCCACGGCAGGCTGCTGGCCAGAGCCTGTCTCGACTCCCTCCCTGCCACGTCCTGGCCGGACATCCATAGCCTAACGCTGGTAGCGGCTCGCAGCTGCGGCCGGGGCCGCAAGAGGCTCGGGCTCCCCGACGCCTACTCGGCGAGGATAGCCTGCATACCGCCGCCAGGCTCGCCGCCCGAAAGGTTCATCGCCTCGGTGCTCCACGAGGGATGCAGGGCTGTGGAGATCAGGCTTGACCTGCTGGGGTGGGGGCCCCGCGAGGCGGCCACGGTCGCTGAGAGCCTCTCCTCCCAGGGTATCCAGGTCATAGCGACGCTACGGAGCGCTGAGGAGGGGGGAAGGTACCGGGGAGACCCGAGAGAGAAGCTCGACATCCTGCTGAAACTATTGGACCATGGCGTCAGCCTGGTAGACTTCGAGTACCGGTTCCCCCTGCTCGACGAGGCTCTCGCCTCGGCGCCGGGGAGGGTGATAGTGTCTGCACACTACTTCAACTACACGCCGCCCGCCGAGGCCCTCTACGCGGTCGCGGGCGACATGATACGCCGCGAAGCGGCCGTGGCGAAGATAGTCGCCTATGCCAGGAGCCACACGGACGTCTACAGGCTGGTGGGGCTTAACGTGAAGTGGCCGCGGCGGGCGGCCGCGTTCCCCATGGGCCCCCCCGCGGGCTACGGGCGGCTGCTAGCCCTCCTGCTGGGTGCGGCCCTCGTCTATGCGCCCCTCGAGACGCCCGTGGCGCCGGGCCAGGTGGCGTTCAGCAAGCTGGTCTCGATGCTACGCGAAGCCCTGGGAGCCCAGCCGCGAAACGGAGCCTAGACCTCTACAACCTCTACGCTCATATCCGAAGTGTCGAGCAGAGCAGCGCTCCGCCTCCCGGTGAGGCAGCCGCATAGCTCCCCAGGGTTGAGGATGAGGGTGCCGCCGACACGTCTAACGTCGACAGTATGGGTATGTCCGTAGAGTATAGCGTCGTAGCGGCCGCTGGCAGCCAGGGAGTCGACAAGCATCCTAGTAGCCTCCGGGGGGCCGCTGCCGTGGAGCAGGAGGAGCCTCCTCCCATCCACCTCGACCAGGCGCGGCCAGTCCCCCACCTCGAACCCGGCCTCGGTGGCCACCTTCACGAGGCCAGGTCTCTCGCCGCAGTTATTCCCGAAGACGGCTACCAGCCTCTCCACCCCCGCCTCACGGAACCTGCGCAGCGTGAACGGCGCCACTATGTCGCCCAGGTGAACCACCAGGTTAACCCCCCTATCCAGGAGGAGCCGTGCAGCCCTCTCCACCGCCCAGACGTTATCGTGGCTGTCGCTGACGACGCCTATGAGAGCCACGGCCTCCCAGCCTCCCCCGCTGCATCCGCCACGGCCGGGGATACTTAGGTGGAGCCCGCCGGCAGCCAGGCAGACTTGGGGTGTGCCGCGTCGGCCGCCGGAGAGACTGCTGTGAGGCTTACCAGGGAGACGCGCGAGACGCGCGTAGAGCTTGTACTAGAGATAGGCTCCGGCGAGCCATATGCCCGGGTCGAGACCGGGATAGGCTTCCTAGACCATATGGTTGAAACATTAGCATTCTACGCCGGGTGGAGGCTCGAAGCCAAGGTCATCGAGGTGAGGCACGTAGACGACCACCATGTCGCGGAGGATTTAATGTTGACGCTGGGCGCTGCGGTTAGGAGGTGGCTGGAGAGCGTGGGGTGGCGCGTGGCCAGGTTCGGCTGGTCCATGGTGCCGATGGACGAGGCTCTTGTGATGGCGGCTGTCGACCTCTCGGGGAGGCCGGGCGCCTGGGTCTCGCTCAGGTTTACACGCGAGGAGATAGGCGGCCTCGCCCTGGAGAACATCGGGCATATGATACAGAGCTTCGCCGCGGCCTCTCTCTCAACCATACACGTGAGACAGGTTGCGGGCCGTAACGACCACCACATAGCGGAGGCAGCCTTCAAGGCTCTCGGCTTCGCGCTCCGCCAGGCGCTGCAGCCCTCGGCGAAGCTCGTCTCAACCAAGGGCGCCCTCGCGCCGGAGCACGGCAGGGGCGGCTTGGGGTAGACGCTATAACCTCTAGGAGCCGGGCCCACCGGCGGGCCACCAGCGGGGAGCGAGGCTGCAGGGTGGTGGGCTATTGCATACCCGGAGCCTGCCAAGCGTATAATCCCCTGCCTCGACGTGCACGGGGGACGGGTCGTCAAGGGGGTCAGGTTCCGCGACCTCCGCGACGCCGGCGACCCCGTGGAGCTCGCGGCCCGCTACGAGGAGGAGGGCGCGGACGAGCTGGTCTTCCTAGACATATCGGCGACGCCGGAGCAGCGTGAGCCACTGTACCGTGTAGTCCGCGACACCGCCTCAGTGGTCACGATACCCTTCACCGTGGGCGGCGGCGTGAAAGGGCTGGCAGACTTCGGCCGGATGCTCGACAGCGGCGCGGACAAGGTCTCCATAAACACGGCAGCCGTCCGCCGCCCGGAGCTGGTTGCCGAGGCCGCGAGGGAGTATGGCAGCCAGGCTGTCGTGGTAGCGATAGACGCGAAGTGGGTCGGCAGGGGCAGGACGCCCAGCGGCTGGGAAGTCTACGTCTCCGGCGGCAGGGTCCCTACGGGCCTCGACGCGGTAGAGTGGGCGAGGAGAGTGGCCAGGCTGGGCGCGGGCGAGATACTCCTCACCAGCATCGACCGCGACGGCACCAGGGAGGGCTACGACCTCGAGCTAACCCGGGCGGTTGTGGAGGCCGTGGATATACCCGTGATAGCCAGCGGCGGCGC
>JAADFC010000014.1 GCA_013153105.1 Thermoproteota archaeon | reverse complement strand
GGCTACATGCCGAGCTTATAGGATATCTTCTCGAGGAGCTCATCGATGCTCTTCAGCGTCTCCTTGGCGAGGTACTGTACGCGCTCGTCATCGGTCTCACGCAGTATGTTCAGTATACGGCTCTTAGCTATCTTCAAGCTGCGGAACATGTCTATAAGCCTTGGGTCGTAGCTCCTCATCGAGTCCACGTGGCGCGCCGCCTCCTGTATATTGCGCCTTATATCCTCGAGCTCTTTTATGAACCTCTCCGGCATCTTGAGCTCCTCGGACAACACTATGCTTACCTTGTCGAAGTCTGCTATGTCCCTCGGCGCTATGTACTTGAGGACTATTAGGTCCCGCTCCTCCGCACGCTGGCGCCCCTCTAGGAACGCGTTTGCGGCGACGGCCTTCAGCGTCTTGGTCTTCCTCCGGTCGGTTAGGTGTATGCCCCTCTCCTCGAGTATGGCGAAGAGCCTCAGGAGCTTGGGCTTGACCGGGCTTATGTCGACGCTGAATATAGCCTTGTTCATCTCCGCTATGTCGTCCAGCGTGACCACCGGCTTAGCCGGCTCCACGAGGCCGGCCTCTAGCCTCCAGCCGGCGTCCAGCAGCTCGCTCCACCGGTTCTCGGGGAGGGGCCTAGCGTACTGGCGGAAGAGGAACCTGTCGTAGACAGCCTCCAGCTCGGGGTCCTCGGGGACCCGGTTCGTTGCGCCTATAAGGCTCCATAGGGGTACGCGTATTTCCGAGTAGCCGTCGTACCACACCCTCTCCTGCATTATGCTCAGTAGGGCGTTCAGTATTGCGGAGTTGGCGTTGAACACCTCGTCTAGGAACACTATCTCCGCCTCGGGGAGCTTCCCGCGCGTTATACGCGTGTAGCGCCCCTCCTTCAACGCCCGCAGGTCGAGTGGGCCGAACAGCTCGCTGGGCTCGGTATACTTGGTCAGTAGGTACTTGAAGAACCTGGCGTTTATCAGCTCGGCGAGCCTCCTAGCCATGGCCGACTTGGCTGTGCCGGGCTCGCCTATAAGCACCACGTGCTCGCGCGTGAGGAGCGCCAGGAGTATCGCCCTGGCCTCCTCCTCCCTGCCCACGAAGGGCTCCTTAAGCTTCTCATACAGCATCTTAGCTTTTGCCGCGAGGCCGCCGACAGCCGGGCTCATGACTAACTACCTGCCCGTAAGCCGCTACCCACCCCCGCGCCTGCGGCGCGGGGTAATCACCGGTAGCGCCAGCCCTGGCAGGCCCGCCGCCCTCCCACCTTGGATATATTTAGCGGCGCCGAGGGAGCCTGGAGGCGCCGGCGGCGCCGATGGCGAGCCCGGTTTTCAGCTGACACAGTGAAGAGGAGTTGCTCTGCCGAGGCGCCCCTCGGAGCCGTTTGAGGGTCGGCTTCCGGTGCACCCGTCACCCCCGGACGCCGCCGGGTCGCGAGACGGGGTTTCTCCTCATCCCCAGGGGGCCGGTGAGGAGTGATTGCACGTCGCCGAGCCGGGAGGCTGTGAGGAGCCTCCACCGGTGCCGAGGCCTCCTCCCTATCCAACGTATTTAATGCATCACGACTGCAGTGCTGCCTGGCGGCGGGGTGTGGCAGCAGATGAGCAGCAGCCTGGCCGAGCGCCTCTCGCAGTGTATAGGCTACCGGTTCGAGGGCCCCTACCTCGTCATACACAATGAGTGTGGGGAGCCCCTGAAGATAGAAGCCGTTGAGGTCCGGTACTACATAAGCGTGTTCCGGGAGGAGCTGGACGTGAGGGGTAGGCGTGAGATACGGGAGCGGATAAGCGTCGGCAAGACCTTGAGCAGCGGCGGCATATTGGACATATACTTTGGGCCCGTGGAGAACGTGGTCGATGTTGAGGTCATAGTGTCCGTGGGCGACGCCGAGTACCGTGTGAAGCCGCGTAGGCTCGAGGCCTCGGGAGAGTCGTGAGAGCCTCTCGACTATAGACGATAGGGCGCTTGTCGCCGTGTAATGCGGGGCTAGTCAGCCTTTTATTCCATCGGCCCCCTAGGGTCCCACCCCTCCCGGGTGCACCTCATGGCAAAGCCCGAGCCTGCTCCTATAATCGTGTGGATAGAGAAGCTTCGCCGCGATGATGTAGACCTCGCCGGCGGCAAGGGTGCCAACCTCGGCGAGCTTGTCGCCGCTGGCGTGCCGGTCCCGCCGGGCTTCGTCGTCACGACACACGCCTACCGCAGGTTCATACGCGAGACGGGGCTGGAGCAGCGTATCCGTGAGCTGCTCTCCAAGGTAAACGTAGACGACCCCGCGAGCCTCGAGAGGGTCAGCAGGGAGATACGCGAGCTCATACGCAGCACGCCCATGCCCAGCGACATCGAGGAGAGTATACGCTCCGCCTACCGGGAGCTGGCCAAGAGGATAGGCCTAGATGAGCCCCTGGTCGCGGTTAGGAGCAGTGCATCCGCCGAGGACCTCCCCGAGGCGAGCTTCGCGGGGCAGCAGGAGACCTACCTCAACGTGAAGGGCGAGGACAACGTGGTTGCGAGGGTGCGGGACTGCTGGGCCAGCCTGTTCACTGCCCGCGCGATAGCCTACCGCGCGGAGAAGGGTATAGACCACATGAAGGTAGCCATGGCCGTTGTAGTGCAGAAGATGGTAAACAGCCGCAGCGCCGGAGTCATGTTCACCATACACCCCGCCACCGGGGACCCGAATGTGATAGTGATAGAGTCCAGCTGGGGCCTCGGCGAGGCGGTAGTGGGAGGCAAGGTAACCCCGGACGAGTTCGTTGTAGACAAGAAGACGCTTGAGATAAAGGAGAGGAGGATAAGCAAGAAGACGATAATGATAGTCTACGACCCCGAGAAAGGGGTTAACGTCGAGAAGCCGGTGCCCCCCGACCTGGCTGAGAAGCCCAGCCTGAGCGACGATGAGGTTAAGCAGCTGGCGCGGTACGGTATAATGATAGAGAACCACTACCAGCACCCGATGGACATAGAGTGGGCCATAGACAAGGATATACAGCCTCCGAACAACATATTCATAGTGCAGGCCAGGTATGAGACCGTGTGGAGCCGCAGGAAGGCCGAGGCTGGCCGGGAAAAGGAGGCGGAGGAGGCCGTCCCGCCGGAGCAGGCTCGCATCCTCGTCCGGGGGCTCCCCGCCAGCCCCGGCGTGGCTACTGGCGTGGCACGCGTGATTCTCGACCCGCATAGCCCCGAGGCGGAGAAGTTCCAGAAGGGCGACATACTAGTGACGCGCATGACAGACCCCGACTGGGTTCCGATAATGAAGAAGGCTGCGGCGATAGTGACCGACGAGGGCGGCATGACTAGCCATGCGGCCATAGTCTCCCGCGAGCTTGGCATACCAGCCGTCGTGGGTACGCGCGAGGCAACTAAGAAGATAAAGACTGGCATGCTGATAACCGTTGATGGTAGCCGCGGGGTCGTCTACGAGGGCCGCGTCGAGATAGGCAAGCCTAAGCGGGAGGAGAAGGCCGCCGCGGGCGCGGCGATATCGGAGGAGGTTCTCCGTGACCTATACCCTGTCACTGGCACCAAGATATACATGAACTTGGGCGAGCCCGACGCGATAGACCGCTATGTGCACCTCCCCTTCGACGGTATAGGGCTCATGAGAATAGAGTTCATATTGACCGACTGGATAGGCGAGCACCCTCTATACATGATAGAGCAGGGTAGGCAGGACCAGTTCGTCGACAGGCTGGCGCAGGGCATAGCTAAGGTGGCTAGCGCCATCTACCCGAGGCCTGTCGTAGTCCGCTTCAGCGACTTCAAGACTAACGAGTATCGTGGCCTGAAGGGCGGCGAGAAGTATGAGCCCGAGGAGCGTAACCCGATGCTAGGCTGGCGCGGCGTCTCCCGCTATATACACCCGGCCTACGAGAAGGCGTTCAGGCTAGAGGTGCGCGCGATAAAGAAGGTCAGGGAGGAGATGGGGCTTAAGAACGTGTGGGTAATGCTTCCCTTCGTGAGGACGACCTGGGAGGTTGAGCGTGTCCTCGAGATAATGGCTGACGAGGGGCTGGAGAGGAACAAGGACTTCAAGGTATGGATTATGGCCGAGGTGCCTAGCGTCGTCTTCTTAGCTGATGAGTTCGCTAAGCTTGTCGACGGCTTCAGCATAGGCAGCAACGATTTGACCCAGCTCGTCTTGGGTGTTGACAGGGACTCCCAGCTGCTTGCCGAGATGGGCTACTTCGACGAGCGTGACCCGGCGGTGCTGCGGGCGATAAAGATGCTGATAGAGGCTGCGCACAGGCAGGGCAAGACCGTGTCCATATGTGGCCAGGCTCCAAGCGTGTACCCGGAGATAGTCGAGTTCCTCGTCGAGAACGGGATCGACAGTATAAGCGTCAACCCGGACGCGGTGATAGCCACGCGCCGCCTCGTGGCCAGCGTGGAGCGCCGTATAATGCTGCGCCGGCTCGACGAGATAAGGCGTAGGCTCGACATGCTCGGCGGCCTCTGAGGCGCCGCTGGCGCCTCCTCTCCTCCCGGGCTCATGGTTTTCCCTGGCAGCCTGTTTACCCGCTCACCTGGCCCTCGGCGCGGATTGCCCGGATGGCCTCCTCTATCCCGGTTCTTATCATCGCTACTGCTATGGCTGCCAGTAGTATTGACATTATCTTTGAGAGTGCTATCGAACCGTTTTCGCCCATTTTCTCCATGAGCTTGTCGCTGTAGTAGAGGGTGATGTAGGTCAACGCGGTTATGAACGCTATCGATGCTAGGGCGGTGTGGAGGCCTGCCACGGCTTTGATGTAGACCACGGTGGCTATCGCTGCGGGGCCTGCGAGGAGGGGTGTGGCTAGGGGTACTATGGCTAGGCTCTCGGCCTCTGCGGGGCTGCGCAGCATTGTCGCCTCGGTGTGGCCGAGTATGCCTATTACGCCGTAGATGAAGAGTATGACTCCCCCGGCTATCCTGAGGTCGGCTATTGTCAGGCCGAAGTAGTGGAGGAGTGTGTCCCCTGCTAGGGCGAATGATGCTAGTATTAGGAGTGCAACCTTTATGCTCCGTGATACTATGCGTCTGCGCTCCTCGCTGCTCATCGCCGAGGTTATCGCGTAGAACAGTGGCGCGTTGCCCAGGGGGTCGACGGCTATGAATAGTAGGAGCACGGCCCTAACCAGGTCTCCCGCGTCTCCCCCGGCGAGCGGCATTGCGCAACGCCTCCGCCACGCGGCGTCTAAGCTCGTCTAGGCAGCGCTGCTCGCAGGCCGCCTGGCAGCCGGGGTCTCCCCCTCTTCTACACTCGCTCCAGCAGCGGCTCCTGCAGGGGCGCCTGCTGGGCTCGACGATGTAGAAGAGCCTCTTGGAGTCTATGAAGCGCAGCTCCAGCAGCTGCTCGAGCCCCGCGGCGGATATGAGCCCGGCAACCCGCCGGGGATCGTCAAGCTCACGGTGCCCCAGGAAGAAGCCCAGCTCCTCGAGCGACCTGGCAATTCTCTCTGTCAGCTCGGCGTCGCCGTCGGCCTCCGCCACTGTCGGCCACCACCCCGGCTCCAGCGGCGGGGGCGGGTATAGCCCTCTTAGCCTGCACGTGCTGCGCCGGCGCGGGGGGAGGCTTGCAGGTGTACATGTGCCTCGGGCCTCTGGCTTGGGGTCTCGCCCTGGCGGCTTTAGCCGCTTACGGCCGTCGCGCGGTCTGGCTCGGCAGGGCCCCCCTTCTCTTCAAGGTGGCGGGGCTGCTTGCCGCGGCGGGGCTGCTTGTCTGGGCTGTTATGTGCCTCCTGCCGCGGGCCTAGCCCGAAAATAGGGGTTGCACTCCGCCTGAGCGGTTATGGGGGTGGGTGGTCGTGGCGACTGGCGGGCACGGGGAGCCGGAGTTTGTCCACGTGGCGCATTTGGAGGGCTTGGCTTATGTTGGGCTTGTGGAGAGGTTCTGGGGGGAGGACTGCGGGGTGCCCGGCTGGAAGCGTGTCCACGCGGTTACGAGGGATGGGCGCCACCTTGTTACGAAGTGTATAGACGAGAGGGGCTACCGTAAGGTTGTGGCGGCTCTGGCTGAGGCTAGGAGGCTGGCTCCTCTGGTGGTTGAGGGTGTAGAGGAGGAGGTGCGTGAGGAGGTTTTCGTGGAGGAGGGTGGGGGCTAGCGTCGCTGGGTTAATTAGCTAGGCCTGGGTGCTCCGCGGACTGTGCAGCTTGGCTTTCGGGCTGTGTTGTGGAGCGGGTCTTTGTGCATGCGGGGGTGGTGGGTGTGGGTAAGCGTATGCGTATGACGCTGCCGAAGAAGGAGGAGGATCTGCAGAAGGTCGTCGAGGAGGTTATGGAGACCCACCACGAGCACGGCCACGAGCATCACCACCATCATCACCACGCTGAGGGCCTCGACGAGATCCTACACACCATAGACGTGCTTATGGACACCATGAATAGTAGGATTGCGGACCTGGAGGAGAAGAGTGAGAAGATAAGGGAGGAGCTAGTGACACTCTACAAGCTCTTCGCCGCGGTAGTCAGGGCGGTCGCGGCTGAGAGCGAGGAGGAGAAGAAGGCCGCGCTGCTTGAAGCCAAGAAGCTGCTCGAGCAGGGCTTGGAGGGTCTGGGCGCGGCGTCCTAAGCCGCTCAGCCGCAGGGCCGGAGCAGCGTCGGCCCCTCCCTGGCCCCGACAGCCACCCCCTCCACCCTGGAGCCGTCGGGAAGCACGGCCTCCACGTAGGGCCCCTCTACCTCCACGCAGCCTGCGGCCAGCAGTATGCTCGTATAGAAGCCGTCGTAGACCACAGCCCCCGGCTCCGATATGAGCCCCGGGTAATCGAGGAGCCCCCGCTCCGCTTCCGGCTTCGCCTCCACGCGGAGCCGTACCCTTTTGCCCGCATGTACTTGGAAGAGCCTCCGCTCAGGGCTGCAGCGGGCGCTGGCGTCGACGAGGGCTACGCTGACCTCAACGCCGCTGGGCAGTGTGAACCGCTGCCACCAGGGGAGAAGGCGCTGGATGAGAGCGGGGTCGAGCCCGCGGGCGCCCGCCTCCCGGGCCACGTAGCTCCCGGAGGGCGGGTCGACGCCGCTGGGCCGCTCCGAGTAGACTAGCTCCAGCACGTATCCCCAGCAGCCGCCGGCGCCGTCTACTACGAGGTCCAGGTCGGACCAGCTCCTCGCCATGCATGACGCGTGGCTGCCGGTGGTGTAGAGGCAGCCCCGCTCGGCGAGCCTGGCCAGAGGCTCCGGCAGCTCCGCCCGCAGGGGCTCGGGTATGCAGTCCCTCCCGCCGCAGACCAGCGTGGCCTCCGAGGGCGTGTAGACGGGCACGGTTGCACCGTAGCGGGGATCGGCTGTGTCGGGCTTCACCGCGGCGAGCAGGTGCCTGGTCTCGTAGACCCTGAAGACCCTCTTGACGGGTCCCATGAGCGGCGCCGTCCAAGGCCCCCGCGGTGACCGTGTGTACTTGGGCAGGGCCAGGTAGGTCTCCGCGTCTAGCCTCCTCACAACCAGGGCGACAAGCCCGGCGGGGGGTTCCACGGCGAGGCTTAGGCTGCGTATGCACCCGCCGCGGTGGGGCCGGCAGCACCTGCGGAGGCAGGAGCAGGTGTCCAAGGGCGCTGCCCCACCGCGTCCTGTTGGAGTGTGGGTGGCGGGCCCGCGGGGATTTGAACCCCGGACCACCGGCTCCGCAGGCCGGCGTCCTATCCTGGCTAGACTACGGGCCCAGCGCCTCCCTCTGCGTGCCGGAAGCCTGGGAGCCGGGGTTTGAGGTTATATGCTCTCCATTCGACTCTACGCTGATCGCGAAGACCCGGGCCGCATTAATATGGTGATACCAGCCACCCCTACGGCTCCCCCAAGGGGCCTGGGCAGCCGTGGCCAAGAAGAAGGCTAGACGCCCGTCCGGCGCACGCTCACTCCTAGAGTTCCTCAACG
>JAADFC010000133.1 GCA_013153105.1 Thermoproteota archaeon | reverse complement strand
CGAGGCGGGGAGCCCCAGCATTGTGGGGAGCATGAGCGGCGCGTGGGTGTAGACGTGGAACGCGATGAACCCCATGGCTAGGCTGTGCGCCTCAGACACCAGGTCGGCCCCAGAGGCTAGCAGCGCGGCGTGCACCGCGGAGGCGGCCGCGGAGCCCAGCTGGCCGAGGAGGTAGTAGGCGTGCGCCCTCCTCGGGTCGCCCCGGAGGCTCCGGAGCCTCGGGAGGCCCAGCCCCGCGCCCGCGAGCGTGGCGGCGGCGTAGGCCGCGAAGAACACGGCGAGCAGCCCCGCGCCGCCCGACAGGCTCCTCCAGGCGAGCCCCGCAGCCAGCAGCCCGTTCAAAGCCATGCCCGCGAGGAGCGCGCCGCCCCTGCTGTAGGTGCGCAGCAGGCTGTACATGTTCACCGCCACTATGCCCGGGACGGCGACCAGGTAGAGGAGCATAAGCTCCCTCGCCAGCGGCGAGCCGGGGAGGAGCAGCGGCGAAGCCAGCGCCACCGCGTACGCCGAGGCCATAAGCAGCGCCGCCTCCCTCCTCGCCCGCGCGCCGAGCCTCGCCGCGGCAAGCGAAACCCCGAGCCCCAAGGCGGCCGCCGCAGCCACCGAGACCCCCGCAGCCCCGGGGAGGAGCACCGGGAGGCCGAGCAGGAGAGCATGGAGGAACAGCAGCGGCGCCCCGGCCCCGAGAAGCCCCCGGGGGAGCATCGAGGAGACGTACCACGCGGCGACAGAGCCGTAGAAGAGCGGCACCGCCCCGAGCCCCACAAGCCTAGCGTGGAGCACCCCGCCACCCCCGCCGCCCGAGGCGGAGACGCAGGAGACCGAGGCCGCGAGCAGCCCGGCAGCCACCGCAGCCAAGCCAGCGGTGAGCCTCAGCCACAACGCCCGCCAGCCCCCGAGGCGGCCGCCTGGTCGGCCTGGGGGGTTGAGAACAGGGCTTCCGGCCCCGCGCCCGGCCGGTCACGGGCGAGGAGGGAGGCCGGGGCTCGGCGATGCAGGGTGACGCCATCCAAGGCCCCCAAGCAAGCCCGGGGGCCTCTGGGCGCATCCGTGGCCCACTCCTCACAGCCCCGACGCATCCTCGGCTCCAGGAGCCCGGCTCCTCTCCGGGGGCCAGGAACCGGGCTATAACAGTGGCAGCCACCTGTCTAGCCCGCGATGGAGGCGCTGGAGAGGCTAAGTCTAGCAGGCCTGCTAGACTCGGCTAGGCATACGTAGGAGCGCGGCGACGCGGTGGAGACGCAAGCCGTATTCTAAAAAACATTTGGGAACATTACTCCATGGGAGTAGAGGTCTAAGCCGCAGTCTTTGCCATCTTCTTGGCGAGTGTGTACATGACCGGTACTAGCATCAATGCAGCCGCTATGGCTACACCCCAGGCGAGCTTCTCTATTACCATGCTGGTGCCCGGCACGGTACCGAATATGCCGGCGACGCCTACGATAAGGAAGACCAGAAGCAGCAGGAACTTCGCGTAGCCTGCAACCGCCCGGAACTCTTCGTGTTTCTCTGTTATGTTGTCCACGAGCCTCTCGCTCACTGCTATACCTAAGGCTATCGCTGCAACACCGAGTATAAGCGGGTAGACTATGTTGCCCGGCAGCAGCAGTATGTTGAACACTATAGTGAGAAGGAAGGCTAGCAGACCAACTAGCAGTATATCCTTGAGCAGGTCTACAAGGTCGCGACGCTGCTCCGGTATAACGACGCTGAACTGCTGTGCTATGAAGGTTGCTAGGAGCTCGAAGAGCGCCGCGCCGAGGGTCAACACTATGACCGCGCCGACAATCCTGACGAGATAGTTGGCCACCCAAGATATGTAGAAGCCGGCTTCGCCCCCTATCTTAAGGTAGCCTACAGCTGCGAGCACAGCCACTGTTATCACGAAAGCCTTTACTAGGCCGCCTATGAAGTCCGAGAGGTCTATCCCAGCCTTGCGGTATGCTTTGCCTAGCTCGGTCTTGTCGAATATTCTCTCTACACCGCTTCGCTCTATTAGCGTGTTCACAGCCCTGCCAGCTATGCCGCCAACGTAGTAGCCTATTGCTATGATTACTATCGCAGCCAGTATGTCTGGTAGTGCTGCTCCGATCCTTGTCGCGGCCTCTGTTAGGCCCTGCCATAGAGCTTCGAAGGGGTCCGCCATCGCTACCACTCCCTGGCTGCAACATCGCTCGTGCATGTACTCCGGTTTAAAGTAGGTGACCCCTTTGGTGGGCTATGGTTCCCACAACTAATACTATATTACATATTTTCAAAAAGACAATATAATAGTCTGTTGGCCTGCTTCTATGGCGCTGTGGGGGATATGCTGTACCGCGTACCGTAAGCCTTCAGTAGGCGAGCTGATAGTAGCTTCATCCAGTGCTGGTCATGTTTGCAGCCGCAGCCTGAGCATGGAGGAACAGTTGTGCTATAACGTCTTCGACGACTGTCATGTTGCGTGGAAGGAAGAAGGTTTGATTGCCGCCCATGTAGACAAGTGTTGTGTTTGAAGGTAGCTGCTCCATTAGCCTTACAGCATAGCCGGCGAGGCTCTGCGAGTACCTCTGGAGATCCTCGGGATTTGCCGCCAGCTGGGGGACTGTAAACACTACTAGGAGGGGCTCGCCT
The DNA here is from genome assembly GCA_013153105.1 of Thermoproteota archaeon. Taxonomy (GTDB): domain Archaea; phylum Thermoproteota; class Thermoprotei_A; order Sulfolobales; family Pyrodictiaceae; genus QNYQ01. Next base: position 5,225 of record JAADFC010000133.1, on the reverse strand, counting down.
CTGTCAATTACAACGATTGCTACTGCAGATATATTTATGTCGCCAAGGTTCTTTACCGAGTACCCGTCGCCTAGCGCCTGGGCTATGGCTTTTGCTATGGTTTCCGCGTCGGCCTGGAACTGCGCTGGAGCGTATACCGTGACGCTCAGCTCGCCCCTCGGGGCGCCGCCGTGGAAGTTGAAGGCGGGGGACATTATCGCCACAACCTCGAGGACGAGGAGGATTATGAAGCCCGCGGCTATGATGTATGCGAGCGGGCCGCGGCGACGCCTAGCCAAGGCCAGGCCGGCACCTCCATGGACTGCCGCGGTGAGGCACACGCGGCCCAGGCCTCTATAAGCGCTCCCCGCTGCATGGGGGCTGAGTTGATAGGGCCACGGGCCCCAGGTGGAGGCCTCCCCTGGAGGGGGCTTCCTCGCCGGCTGCCGGCTACCGCTGAAGGGTGGAGGGGTGGCTGGTTGCCTGCGAACCTGACGCCGGAGGCGCAGGCGAAGCTGGCCAAGTACTCTGAGGCGAAGACTATCGAGGAGAAGATACGGGCGCTAGAGGAGTTTCTCTCGGTGGCCCCGAAGCATAAGGGCGCCGAGAACCTGCTCCTATGGGCGCGGCGGCGGCTTGCGGAGCTTAGGGAGGAGCTGGAGGAGCAGCGGCGCCGCAGGAGGGGCGGCGGCGGGCCGAGGATATTCGTCGAGAAGGAGGGCGCGGCGCAGGTCGCGGTGGTGGGGCCGCCCAATGCTGGTAAGAGCCTGCTAGTCCACCGGCTGACCGGCGCCAGGACCCGGGTGGCCGACTACCCGTTCTCCACCCTGCTCCCCGTGCCGGGGATGCTCCCATACAAGGATATACAGTTCCAGCTGGTGGACACGCCGCCCCTCTCCAGGGAGGCGCCCCAGTACATACCGAGGATAGCCGGGATAGCCAGGAACGCGGACGCCGTGATAATAGTGGTGAGCCTCGAGGACGACCCTCTAAGGCAGTACATCGAGGTCCGGGACCTCCTCGCGGAGCACGGCGTCTACATAGAGAAGCCCCGGGGCACGGTGAGGATAGAGAAGGGCGGCGAGCACGGGGTCCAGGTGCTCGGCACAGGCAGGATAGTCGACGGCACGGTGAAGGATGTGGAGAGGCTCCTCGCCCGCTACCGTATATACCGGGCCAAGGTCTACGTGGAGGGCGAGGTCACCCTCGACGATATAGAGATGGCGGTGCTAAGGAGCAGCGTCTACAAGCCCGCCATAGTCCTCGCGAACAAGGCCGACCTCCCCGGTGCGGGTGAGCGGTACCGCCGGCTCTACGAGTACCTGCGGGGGAGGAGGGAGAAGAGCGTCTGGCTCCTCCCCGTCTCCGCGAGGACCGGCCTGAACCTCGACAGGCTGGGGGAGCTTCTCTTCCACAGGCTCGGCATCATAAGGGTGTACACGAAGAAGCCCAACGCCGAGCCCAGCAGGACGCCCGTGGTGCTCCCCAGGGGCTCCACGGTCCGGGACCTGGCGGAGCATATACACAGCGACATGGTGGAGTACTTCCTCTACGCCAGGGTCTGGGGGCCCTCGGCGAAGTACCCCGGGGAGAGGGTGGGCCTGGACCACGTGCTCGAGGACGGGGACATAGTGGAGATACACTCGAAACGCTAGTCCATGGCCTCCACGTGGGCGACGGCTAGGACGAGCAGGAGCAGCGCCAGGAACCGCTGGGTGTGAACCATCCTCGCCACCAGCTTCGCCCTCCTCCCACGCCAGTACCTCATCAGCATCCCCGAGGCCATAAGGAAGACTATCAGGACGGCCATGCCATACTCTATGGGCCCCGCCTCGCCTAGGTTGGCGGCGCCGTGCATAAGGCCCGCGGCCCCCAGCGCAATGTTGCCGTCCATGTGCACCTCCAGCGCCAGCCTCTGAAGCCTCGGCGGCACATCAACCAGGCCGCGGAGCATCCGCAGGCCCACGAAGCCCAGGTTCAGCGCCACCCCGCCGTAGAACGCGGCCTCACCGAGTGCGGTGAGCCGCCCCTCATACTCCTCCTCTTCCTCCTCGTAGCCCTCGCCGTACTCCTCCTCGTCCTCGTCGCCGTCCGCGAGGGCCTTCACCGCGCCGAGGGTCGAGCCGAGGAGGAGCAGGGCTGCGAGCACAGCTGCGAGGAGTGCCAGGCGCCTCCGCTGCTCCAAGGCTCCGCAGCCGCCGGCGCCCGGGGGTGGGGGTGTACCGGTTCAATGCTGCCCCGCGGCCCTTAGGCCTGGAGGGGGAGCCTCGCCTCCAGGCCTAGCCTCTCGGCGGCGCCGCGGGCTGCGAGGTAGCCGGTCGCGGCTGCCACGTTTATGCCCCTGCTGAGGCCTGCGCCGTCGCCGGCGGCGTAGAGGCCGGGGACGCTGGTCTCCATCGTTTTTGGGTTGACCTTTACGCGTAGCGAGTAGTACTTTACCTCTGGGGCGTAGAGGAGGGTGTGCTTGCTCCAGACGCCCGGGGCTAGGTCGTCGAGGCGCTGGAGGCCTTCGAGGATGTCCGTGAGCACACGGTGGGGCAGCGCCATCGATATGTCTCCCGGCGTAGCGTTGCGGAGGGTTGGCTCGACGACGCTCCTGGATATCCTGTCCCAGGTGCTCCTCCTCCCCGCTTCTAGGTCGCCGAGCCTCTGTATGAGGGGGCGGCCGCCGCCGAGCTTGGTTGCCATTCTGGCTATGCTCCTCCCGTACTCGAGCGGGTCCTCGAGGGGGTCTGTGAGCTTTATGGTTACCAGGAAGGCGAAGTTGGTGTTCCGGCTCCTCCTGGCGGCGTAGGTCTCCCCGTTGACCCCCACCACGCCGTCCTCGTAGACCTCCTCGACCACGTAGCCGCCGGGGTTGGTGCAGAAGGTCCGGACCCTGTCGTCGTAGGTTCTCGTGTGTATTACCACCTTGGGATCCCAGACCACGCTCGTCAGGGGCTCCATGACCGTGTAGGGGACCTCGACCCGCACCCCCACGTCCAGCGGCCCCGGCTCCGTTTCGATGCCGAGCCTCGCCGCCTCCCGCTTCAGCCACGCCGCGCCGCTGCGGCCGGGGGCTAGTATTACGGTGCGCGCCTCGAGGCGGCCCCTGCTCGTGTGGAGCGTGAACCCGCCGCCGCTGGGCTCGACGCGCTCCACCCTGGTGAGCGTGTGTATCTCCACCCGGTGCTCGTGGAGGAACCTCTCCATCGCCGCTATAACCTTGACCGTGTTGTCGGTGCCCATGTGCCTCTGCCTTATCGGTATAAACTTGGCTCCCGCCTTCACCACCCTCCTCTCCAGCTCGGCCACCCTGGAGGGGTCGGGCTCGAAGAGCCGGTCCCTCGGGGCGCCGAACCTCAGGAACACCCTGTCCACAGCCTCTATCAGCTTCTCCGCCTCCTCCCAGCTGCCCAGCAGACGGTCCAGCTCCCCGCCCACGTCGGGGCGGAGGTTGATGATGCCGCTGCTGAGCGCACCCGCGCCGCCGACGCCCTGGAGGAGGTGGCAGGGCCTGCAGCGGGGGCAGACGCCCCGCTCCCGGAGGGGGCACCGCCTCCGGGCGGCGGGGAGGCCGGCGTCTAGCAGGGCTACCCTCGCGCGGCCCCTGGAGGCCTCCCAGGCCAGGCTGAGGGCGGCGAAGAGCCCCGCGGGCCCCGCGCCCACTATCGCGACGTCGTAGCCCGCCAAGGCCCCGTCACCGCGGGCCTCCTCGAGGCTCGTCTCCGGCGGGTCAGCGGCGGGGGTGGAGGCCGAGCTCGCCGCTGCGGTCGATTGTGCAGGCGGTGTCCTCGCCGGTGCCCACGAGGGAGACGGGGGCCCCCAGCTTGTGCTCGAGCTCCTCGAGCCAGGCCCTGGCCTCCCTGGGGAGTTGCCCCCAGCTCCTGGCGCACCTGGCTTCGGGGAAGAGCTTGTCCAGCTTGGTCACAGCTATGTCGGTGGCTGTGTTAGCCCTGACAGCTCTCCAGGCCAGCTCCATGTTGAAGGGGGCGACCCTCCTGGGGCGCCCGGTGACGGTGCCGTACTCGGCCCAGCCCAGCTCCAGGGCCTTCTCGTGGGGCAGCTCGCCCGGCAGGGGGCCGCCTCCGACCCGGGTTACGTAGGCCTTGAAGACCACGGTTATCCTCCACGCGTCCCTGGGGCCGAGGCCCAGCTCGCTGAGCGCGGCGGCCGCGGTGGTGTCGCGGCTGGTCACGTAGGGGTAGGTGCCGTGGTAGAGGCTGAGCCAGTAGCCCTGCGACGCCTCGACGAGGACCAGCCTCCCCGCGTCCAGCGCCTCGAAGAGCTCGGCCTGCGTGTCCGCGAGCAGGCTCTTCAGCTCGGGGTAGTCGCGGGCGAGCCGGAGGCGGCGGAGCACCCTGTCGACCATGGCGGCGCCGACGCCGGTGCCGGTGCTCCCTATACCCTTCATCAGGTGCTGGTCGCCGCGCTCGCGGGCCACGTGCTCGGCGGTTATCACGCCGGTCTGCGGGTCGACCCGGAGCCTGTCGAGGACCCCGAGGGCCCTGGCCTCGCTGAGGAGGACCTCGAGGTCGACCAGGGCGCCCCTGGCTATGTAGAGCCTGGCCCCGGGGTGGACGAAGCCGCTTGGGACGGCGCGCAGCTTGTAGACCCTCCCCCGGTGCACCACGGTGTGGCCGGCGTTGGTGGCCCCGGTCCTGGCGACCGCCCAGGGCCGCTGGGAGGCGGCCAGGTAGGCTACTATCTTGCCCTTCCCCTCGTCGCCGAAGAAGCCGCCTACCACCAGGTGCAGCGGCAACGGGTTCCCAGGCTCTTTGGGTGGGACAACCGGGGGCCCGGGAGCGTATTTAGCGTTGCCCCAAACACGCGCAGCAGACCAGTTTAACCCGGCCCATGCAAAGAGACTCCGTAGCCCGCGGCGAGCCTCCTCGCAGCCCCCAGCGAGGCCTCCACGGCCATCCTCGCCAGGCCCCGCGCGTCCACCACCCTGGAGATGCCCGGGGGAGGCTCCCCCCTCACCCCCCGTAGGCACACCGCCCCAGCCTCAGGGGCGCCGGCGTGGCGGGCTGCTTCGAGAGCCTTCTCGAGGTCGCCGCGGCTGCAGGCGCCCATCTTCACCTCGTACGCGGCGAGCGCGGCCCTGCCGCGGGGGTCGAGGATAACCACATCCACGTCGCCGGAGCCTCCGGGGAGTATGGTGTAGGCCGCCACGCCCCCATGGTGCTCGGCGAGTAGCTCGCCTACGCTGAACTGCAGCTCCCTCGCGGCGAGCATCCTCGCGGCCTCCGCGACCCTGGAGAGGG
>JAADFC010000073.1 GCA_013153105.1 Thermoproteota archaeon | reverse complement strand
TTCCGCCGCAGCCGCCGGCGCGCCTCGGGCGTCGAGGCGGGGCGGTGGGGGGAAGGGTAGAGGTAGAAGCCTGCTGGACTATCTCGGGGGGCGGTGAGGAGACCGCCAGTGTCTGACGCGGTGGGTGACGACCGTTTCGCCGTCCCCGAGCCCCTCCGCTGTGGGTGACGCCTCACAGCCGGGGCAGAGTAAAGTATTTGTAGAAGCGGTTCTGCGACGCTCGGGTGGATTGGAGCGAGGGGGAGGTGGAGGCGGCGATGCCCGTGGTTGAGGAGGTTAAGGCGCCTAAGGAGTTTAAGAGGGTGAGCGCCCACAGCCACATAACCGGGCTGGGCCTCGACGAGAAGGGACGCGCGAAGTTCATCGCCGACGGCATGGTGGGCCAGACGGAGGCCCGCGAGGCTGCCGGCATAGTGGTGCAGATGATACGTGAGGGCAAGATGGCCGGCAGGGGCGTTCTCATAGTGGGGCCGAGCGGCACCGGCAAGACCGCGATAGCCGTTGGCATAGCTAAGGAGCTGGGCCCCGACACTCCCTTCGTGTCTATGAGCGGCTCTGAGATATACAGCTCCGAGATAAGGAAGACTGAGCTGCTGAAGCAGGCCTTCCGCAAGGCTATAGGCGTCAAGATAAAGGAGCGGAGGGAGGTCTACGAGGGCGTCGTGAGGAGGATAAGGATTGGGATGGTGCGCCACCCCTTCAACCCCTATGTGAAGGTGCCCCGCGAGGCCGAGCTGGTGCTCGAAACCAAGGACGACGAGAGGGCCCTCCACGTGGGCGAGGAGGTGGCTGCGCAGCTGGTGCAGCTACGGGTGCGCAGGGGCGACGTGATATGGATCGACGCGCGCACCGGCGAGGTCCACAAGGTCGGCCGCGCCTGCACGGGCAAGGAGAAGAGGTACGATATAGAGGCTGTGCGCTGCGTCGACATACCCGAGGGGCCGGTTAGGAAGGAGAAGGAGATAGTTCACACGCTGACACTGCATGCCCTCGACCTGGCCCAGGCGGCGCAGGAGGCTGCGGTCCTCAGCCTCTTCGGTGTACCGGTGTCGAGGGAGATACCCGACGAGGTGCGCCGCCGGGTTGACGAGATGGTTAAGAAGTGGCTCGACGAGGGGAGGGCCGAGCTTGTGCCGGGTGTGCTCTTCATCGACGACGCGCACATGCTTGACATAGAGGCGTTCAGCTTCCTGACCAGGGCGCTGGAGGAGAGCGCCTTCGTGCCGATACTGATACTGGCGACCAACCGTGGTATAACGAAGATACGCGGCACCGATATCGAGGCGCCTCACGGCATGCCGCTGGACCTCCTGGACCGCCTGCTGATCATAAGGACGAGGCCCTACAAGCCGGAGGAGATACGGGAGATACTCCGGATAAGGGCTGACGAGGAGGATATACCGCTGACCGAGGAGGCTCTGGAGACGCTGACCAAGATAGGGGCCGAGCGGAGCCTGCGCTACGCCATCCAGCTTATGGAGCCTGCGAGGATTATAGCGGAGAGGGAGGGGAGGACGAAGGTCCTGGCGGAGGATGTGGAGAAGGCTATGAAGTACTTCGTCGACGTACGGGAGAGCGTGCGCTACGTGCAGGAGTTCGAGGAGAAGTTCCTCCGCTAGACCAGCGGGCGCCCCTCGGGGGTTTTGGCTGCGAGCCTGCTATACCCTCCCCGCGTCTACGCTCGTTTATCCGCAGCCCGTGGCTGCGCTGCGGCCGGCGGTGTGGATACGCCTTGTACCGCGGCTATACACGTATAGCACAGCAGCTTGTTGAGGCTATGAGGAGCATCGCGCCTGGCGAGGCTCCCCGCGTGGCCGAAGCGTTGAGGAGTGGTGACCGCCTCGACCTCGCCGCTGTCTATGCCGCGGGGTTCCAGCGGCTCCTCTCGACGCTCCTCGAGTGGGAGGAGCATTGCCCTGGGCGCCCTGACCGTAGGAGCCGGGAGCCCTGCCGGTCTATAGAGAGGTTCCTCGACGAGGTTGCCAGGGATGTCGGTGTAGCCGCCTACTTCAACCTTGAGATAAAGAGGCTTCTCACGCGGCTCCACATGGACTTCTCCCCGGTAGCCGCCGCGCCGCGCTGGATGCTGACCTTCGCGTCGCGCTACGAGCTGGACCTAGCAGGGGCGCTTACCTCGCTTGACCCTGTGGAGCAGGTTGTACGTGCCCCCTACTATCTAGCCCTGATGAACGTTGTCGACGCCTTTGCAAGGCGCATGGTTGACCTGTACTCGCAGAGGGAGAGCGACGTCGCAGCTGCGATGGCGAGCTATGTCTACTATGAGATCGTGGAGCCCCTAGCCTCTATGGTGCTGCCGCTTGAGGTGCTGCTCGAGGTTGAAGCCGGGAGGGGCCAGGCCGGCCTTGAGGAGGCGTACCGCGTCTACGCCGATGCTGTTGTTAGGCTCCTCTACAGGAGCGTTGGCCTCGCCGATGGCGGGGAGGCTGCAGGTGCTAGGCACGGGCGAGGGAGGGCTGAGGCTCGGGGCTAGCCCGCATGTGTTGCGGCCAAAAACTGTCCCGGTAAGGCTTGGCCTCGTGGGGGCTGTTAGAAGCCGAAGAGGCTCTCCAGGCCGGCGGCCAGCTGCTCCTCGCTGACCTCCTCCTTCTTCTCCTCTTCCTTCTTCTCCTCCTCTTCGGCCTTCTCCTCGGCTGCCGCCGGCGCGGCCGCCGCGGGCGCCGCGGCGGGGGCCACCGGCATGGCGGTGGCGGACTTTATCACCTCGTCTATGTTGATGTTCTTGAGGGCGGCGACGACAGCCTTCACGCGGGCCTCATCAACCTCTATGCCAGCCGCCTCGAGCACCTTCTTGAGGTTCTCCTCGTTTATCTCCTTGCCGGCCGCGTGGAGCATGAGGCTAGCGTAGATGTACTCCATAGCTGAGCCCCTCCCCGACCCTATTCCGAGTCCCGACCCGGAGGGGCCGCGCTGCGGGGGGTAGCTACTTTATTGCTTGCCCCGGCTCTCGGTGCTTCTCTTGAGTATTAGAGCCGTTGGCTCCACGCGCTCACCCGCATAGGCTACTGGCATAGCCTCAGTATTCATGGCCGCGGCGGCCCAGCCCCTGGAGTCCACGAGTATTATGCCGAGGGTATCGGCGCCATATAGCCTCGTGTGCCTCTCCACCGCCGCGCGCGCCGCCGCCCCGACACCTGCGCCGTCGCGGAGGAGGCTGAGTGCGTAGAGGCAGGGGCGGCCGAGTATGATTGTCTCGCCCACACCCGTCGCGGAGCATGCGCCCACGCCGTCCTCGGCGTAGAAGCCGGCGCCGGGGATGGGGGAGTCGCCCACCCTGCCCGGGTGCTTGAGCGCTATGCCGCCGGTGCTCGCGCCGGCCGCGGTGGAGCCCTCGTAGACCAGGGCGGCGCCGACCGTGTCGCCGCCGAGCAGCCCGAGGGCACGCGCGGCGGAGAGCGCCCAGGGAGGCCCCTGGCCCTTCCCGAGAAGCTCTCGGAGCCTGCGCCAACGCTCTAGGCTCCTCTGCGAGGGTCCAGGATGCCTGGGCAGGCCCAGGCGCTGGGCCAGCCTGTCGGCCGCCTCGCCCGCTATGAGGACGTGGAAGAGGTTGCGGGCTACCCAGTCGGCGAGCCGGATAGGGTTGCGGGGGTAGGTTACAGCCGCGACCCCTCCGGCGACGCCGTCCCCGTACATTACCCCGGCGTCCATCTCCACCCTGCCGTCTATGGTGAGCACGCTCCCGAGTCCTGCGTTGAGGACGCCGCTATCCTCAAGGGCTGCTATCGCGTCCACCACGCTGCCCGGGGCCAGGCCCGCCTCCACAGCAGCCCGGGCGCCAGCCAGGACGGCTGAGGCGACCTCGTCCTCCCTGGAGCCCCTCCAGCCGCCCGCGCCGCCGTGTACTATCACGCCCCGCCTGCCCAGCCTCACGGGGCCGTGCACGGTCACTTTCTCAGCCAAGGCCTCCTCGCCTCCTGGAGCCTGCGCTGCCTCTCGGCCTCGCGTCTAGCAGCCTCAACTATCTCGCTCAACACGTCCTCGCCCGGTTTAACGTACCACTCGCCGCCCCCGAGGCCCCGCGTCGCCCTCGCAACCGAGCGGCCGACGTTGTAGGCATCAAGCAGCGCCTGCCTGTCGTCCAGAGCGTCGCCTCTACCATGGTAGTAGGCGAGGCCCCAGGCCGGTATATGGAGGCCCATCATGTTCAGCGTCAGCGCGAGCCACGCAAGAGCCATGGCCCCGCCCGCCTCCTCGCCCGCGGCTATCGCGCCGGCCACCTTGCCCTCGAGGAGGCTGCGGCCGGTATGGTATATCATGTTCTCCATCGACGTCATCCTGTCTACCAGGTTCTTCACCTGGCCCGACGCCATGAACCAGTAGACGGGCGTCGCTATTATCAAGCCGTCGCTTTCTAGGATCTTCTCGGCTATAGCTTTGAACGCGTCAGTGTACAGCGGGCACTTCTTGGGGAAGTGGCATTCGAGGAGGTCGTCGGAGTAGCATGCCTGGCACGGCACTATCGGGTAGTCGTAGAGGTGGATGAGCTCCACCAGCGCTCCCTCCCTGCGCGCCGCCTCCGCGGCCACGTAGGCTAGCTTGAACGTGTTACCATAGCGTCTCGCCGAGCCGTTGACGACCAGTATCCTAGGCTGGCCCCCGCCGGCCTCCAAGGCCGCGTGCAACCTCCTTCGACGCCGTGGAGCGTGGGTGGAGGGCGTGACATCTAGGATAAATCCTCGGAGACCGCGCGTCCAGCCGCAGGGGCTGATGCCGGGGCCCCGGCGAGGCCGGCTCCAGCCTCCTACATGGAAGTCCTGGATGCCGTCAACAGCGGCTTGGAGGTGTAGAACGGCTATGGAGCAGGGGAGGCGGGGCCTGTTGACCCTGGACGAGCTCCCCGTCGGTGTTAAGGCTAGGGTTGTCCGCCTGGAGGCTGGGACCAGGGCGCTGCGTAGGCTCGCCGAGATGGGGCTCACACCAGGCTCCATAGTGGAGGTTGTCATGGACTATGGGGGGCCTATACTTGTGCGCGTGCGCGGGACCGTGATAGCTGTCGGGAGGGGTATGGCTAGGAAGGTCGTGGTCGAGCCCATAGAGTAGACAGCGCCCCAGCCTATGCCTTCTCTAGGGCTGCGACGAAGCCGCCGGTGCACCGGTGTAGGTGGGGGTAGACCCTCTGGCTCCCGCGAACCCCTCCCGGCACGCCGAGTACGGGCCTGGTGTCGGCTGGTTCGAGGCCTCCCTCATCCATGGCCTTCCTAACCACGTCCTCGTTCTCCTCGAGTGTCAGCGTACACGTCGAGTAGACCACGTGACCTCCACGCTTGAGGGAGGCGGCGGCCTGTAGCAGGCTTCTAAGCTGGAGCCTGGTGAGCCTCCGTAGCAGCTGCGGGCCCGCCTCCTCGAGGAAGAGCCTCGTCTCGGGGCTATGGCCCAGGCGTCCCATGCTTGTACAGTCGGGGTCGACGATGGCAAGCTCGTATGCACCCCCTCGGAGCGGGAGCCTCCTGGCGTCCGCTGCCACGTAGTCGACGAGGGCCACGCCCTGGCTCCTGTGCAGCCTCCTCTCAGCCTCCATGCGCCGCTGGGACAGGTCGACCGCCGCGGCGTAGGCTGTGCCTAGCCTCCAGTAGAGGTGGGCCAGCTTGTTGCCGGGGGCGCTGAAGGTGTCGAGAACAGTCGAGGCGCGGGGTGCGACGTTAACGGCGACGTTGCCGACGAGGGCTGCCGAGCGGTCCTGGGGGTAGAAGAGGCTGCGGGGGAGCCTCTCGATGGCACCCGGCTCCGTCTTCACAACCTCCACCACGTCGGGCAGAACCGGGTCGGGCCTGGCCTCCACCCCCAGGGCCGAGAGCCTTTCAAGCGCATCTCCCAGGTTAACGGCCTTTATGTTTACGCGGAGCCAGAGGGGAGTCGGCTCCTGGAAGCTCCTTAGAAGGGCCTCTATGCCTCCCGGAGGCTCCGCCTGCTGCAGCTTCTCGACGACCCAGAGGGGCTGGCTGTAGAGTATTGAGAGAGCCTCCAGCCGCGGGCGCCCCCTTACAAGCTCCTTTGCGTCGAGGCTCCGCATGCACTGGAGAGCGCCTCGGTCGACGCCGGTCTTGGCTTCTATACGCTCTAGCGGTATGTGCGGCCTCATCATAGCCTCGTAGGCCGCCACGAGCGTCAGCCAGCCGCGGGGGCCGCGGGGGAAGGGCCTCTCCACGCGGGCGCCGCAGCCTGCTGCGGCCTCCGCGAGCAGCTTGTAGTTCCTCAGTACGCCTAGGCAGAGGGCGTTCAGCAGGCCGCGCGGCACCGGGGGCCGGAGAGACTCGATGACTGCGCGTATCGACTCGAAGCTCCTCGACACGCGGGCCAGTATAAGCGAGCACACCGGCTCCGCGTCTCTCGGGAGGCGGCGCACCACAGCCGCGGCACCCCCAAGCGCTGCTCTTGGCCCGCGGCGCCGTTGCAGCGTGGCCGCGGCGTCCCCTCTATCGGGGGCTGCAGCCCCGTGCCTCTCGGCGGGCTGGAGGCCTTGGACGCTGATATACTGCTCGTGGGTGGGCTGGGGTATCTGGGCTACAATATCGCGAGATACTATGCTAGCCGCGGCGCCGCTGGCAGGGTGCTTGTGGTGGCCCGCCGGCGCAGCGCCGAGCGTAGACGCGTCCTCCTGGACCTCCTCCGGCGGCTGGGCGTCAACGTGGACTATAGCCTTGAGAGCCTCTCCGGCGGCGCTGCCGAGAGGTTCATCGCGGCGAGGGGGTGCCCCCGTCTCGTCTACCTGCTGACGGGAAAGCTGCGTGGGGCTCGGCGGCTTGTGTGGGAGGCCAACGTCGAGGTTCCTCGGTCGTGGGCGGAGGCTCTCGCGGCGTCGTGTCCTGGAGCCGTGGTCGTCTATGCTAGCACCGTTGCAGCGGCTGGCGACGCGTCTGCCTGTGCCTCTGATGGTGTTGTAGTCGAGGAGGAGGAGCACCTCCGGGGCTGCAGGCCTCTCGGCGAGGCGGGCGAGGCGAAGGCCGAGGCTGAGAGGCGACTGTTACAACTATGCGACGGCCTGCGGGTGCTCATACTGAGACTGGGACTGCTCGTAGGCGAGGCCGCCTATCACCGGGAGTGGAGGCTCTTCCTACGCCTCGCGGGGCTGGGGCTGGCGCCGCAGCCCCGGGACGTGGGCGTCAATATTACGCCGGCTATGGACGTTGCGGGTGCCGCGGAGGCCTTCGCGGCGGGTGGAGAGGCGTGCAGTTGGGCCTACGCGGCGCCATGGAGGGTGGGGCTTGCTGACATAGTGGAGGCGCTGGCCGCCGCCCTGGGGAGGAGGGTCGTCCGCGTACCGGTACCAGCCGCCCTCCTCTACTTGACGCGTGAGGGGAGACTGCTGGTTAAGCTCGGCCGCTACCGCTACGCCACCCGCCGGGGCTGGCTGCGGAGCTACCCCTGGACCCCCGCCCGCAAAGCATTGGAGGAGGCTGCACGGTGGCTGGCCAGCAGCCGCCATATACTGAAGCTGCTGCCGGGCTAGGCGGCAGGCTCTAGCACCCCCGGAAGCATCCTCTCACCTGGGGGCCTCCGGCTTGGAGGGGCAGGTGCGCCCGGACGAGCTTACCTTCGAGGAGGGCGCCTACCTAGTCAGGCTTGCACGGCGTAGCGTCGAGTACTTCTTTGAGCACCGCCGCCTAATGCCCGTCCCCGAGGATGCACCGCCACGGCTTAGGAGGCCGGGGGCGGCGTTTGTCACTATAACCACGTACTACAGCTATGAGCATAGGGAGCTGAGGGGCTGCATAGGCCACGTTGTGCCCGTGAAGACGCTCGTGGAGTCGGTTATAGAGGTGGCGGTGGAGGCGGCCTTCCGGGACCCCCGCTTCCCGCCCATGACGCCCGACGAGCTGCCGCGTGTGACCTTCGAGGTCACCGTGCTGGGCCCCCTGGAGCCCCTGCCGGAGACGCCGGAGGGCAGGCTATCCTCCATAGTGATAGGGAGGCACGGGCTTGTAGCGCGCAGGGGCATGCTGCAGGGGCTCCTACTCCCCGATGTGCCCCTAGAGTACCTATGGGACGAGGAGACGTTCCTCGCCGAGACATGCGTCAAGGCCGGGATGCCGCCGTACTGCTGGCTCGACCGCAGCACCGAGTTCTACCGCTATGAGGGGAGGGCGTGGCGTGAAACAAAGCCTCTAGGCGAGATAGAGGAGCGGGACCTCACGCGCGAGTACCGGGAGCTTATCAGCCGCTACTCCCGCTAGCCTCGCCCTCC
>JAADFC010000055.1 GCA_013153105.1 Thermoproteota archaeon | reverse complement strand
CTACGAAGCTCTTTAGGGGGTCTAGCCCCGGCGCTGTCGGCCCCTGGGGTCTTGAGGTAGGGAGAGGGGTGCCGCGAGATGCCCGCGGTGCACGACCCGGAGATTATGAAGATAGTTTACAACCGGGTGCTGAACAAGCTTGTGTGCCGTAAGTGCGGCGCGCTCAACCCGCCGGGCGCGAAGAAGTGTCGCAGGTGTAAGAGCAAGAATCTCCGGCCGAAGAGGCTGCTGGCGGGCATGAAGAAGGGCTAGCCCTCCTCGGGTTTCTCCACCCTCTCCATGAGCTTGCGGTACCCCTCGACTAGGGATGCGAGCATCTCCCTGAGGTGCCTCGCGTTCTCCACGCACCTCGCCGGCTGCTCCGAGACAACCGCTATGAAGCCCTCGTAGTCGAGGGCGTAGTGGTAGCCGGTGCTGGAGAAGTTCTCCGAGAGGAGCCAGCGGAGGCCCTCCTCGGTGGGCTCCACGTCTGTCGGAGCCACCGCTCGGACGACGCCGGAGACCTGGTCCAGCGTTATCACTATGCCCATCTTCTCGCCGGCCGCCTCGTACTCGGCTATCAGGCTGTCCCCCCGCTTGGCGTAGGGTAGGCCTATCACGCGGAGGAGCGCCTCGAGGCCCTCCAGCGTCGACACCATCCCGGCTTCGCCCCTCCGACGCGGCCTCTCCTGGGGCGGCTCGCCTGCTATGTTATGGGTTGGGGGTTAAGCCCCCGCGAGCGCAGTATGTTCTCCAGCCGCTCGACTATCTTAGCTATGGTCCTCTCCAGGCTCGCCCTGGCCGTCCCGCCCGCCGCCTGGGCGTGGCCTCCCCCGCCCCCGCCGAGCTCGCGCGACACCGGCTCCATCACGTCGCGGCCCAGGTGGATGCCGAGCTTCTCCACTATCCCGCGGCGGGCGCGGCCTACTATCCTTGTCTCGGGGCCGCGCTCGGAGACTACTATCACCAGGTCGGCACCCAGGTCTAGTATCGCGCGCGCCGCGCTGGACTCGTAGGCGCCCACATGGGTCACGGCTACTATGTAGTCGCCCGCCCTTATCGCGTGCATCCTCTTGGCGGCCTTTATCCTCGCTATCCTCTCCGGCTGCTCCATGGGCGGCGACTGGAGGGCTGCGAGGACCTTCTCGAGCCGCGCACCCTTCTCTAGCATCTCGGCGGCGACCCGGAGCATCCTGGGGCTCGCGAGTATGAAGTGCCTGGTGTCATAGACTATGCCTGCTAGGAGCATCTCGAGTATCGGGCGGGGCGGCTCGTAGCCCAGGCCGCGGGTTACGAGGAGGTATACCAGCTCCGCCGTGGCCCTCGCGGAGGGGTCGTAGACGGCGAGCCTGGCCTTCTCGACCAGCCGGTTGCTCGAGTGGTGGTCCACAACCACGAGTATAACGTTCAGGGCGAAGTCGGCGAGGCTGCCGAGCTGCTCCGGCGACGCCGTGTCGACGACGATAGCCATAGCAGACTCTTCGGGGGGCTCATCCTCGACCTCGCCCGGCTCCACGCCGAGCACCTCGCGGACAAGCCTCTTGCTCGGCTGGCTCATACCCTCGGGGAGCACCAGCCTGACGTCGACACCCCTGGCCCGCAGGGCCTCGCGGAGGGCTAGGGCGGAGGCTAGCGCGTCCGGGTCGGCGTTACGGTGCCCCATCACCACTACCGGCGTGCCCGCCGCCTCCGCCAGCTCCAGCAGCTCCCCCGCCAACGTCTTCAGCTGCTCTTCGCTGCAGCAGCCGCTCTTGAAGCCACCTTCCCGCCTCGTCAATGGCCTCCGCCAGCACCTCGTCATAGGATAAGGGGGCTATCAGCCTACCCGCAGCCCGCGCGTCCACCCTCACACGGAGGCTCCTCCCGTCCGGCGAAAGCTCGGCCTCCACAACCACGTCCAGCTCCTCCAGCCTCCTCCCCAGCCTCCTCCGCAGGGCCCGGAGAAGCCTCCGCTCGAACCCCTCCAGAAGCTCCTCAAGCTCCTCCGGGGTCAGGGGACGCTCTCCCAAGCCCACGTCGACAGCCCTGGCCAAGGCGCCGGCCTCCCAGCACCAGGCCGGGTGTCCACGCTAGAACCCGGGCACCCGCCCCCCGCGGGCTGGCGGGAGGCAAAAACGCCGAGGCCCTAGGCTGCCGCCCCGCCTTCAGCCGCCTGCGCCGCCCTGCTTGCCGAGGCTGAGCTTCGTCTGCAGGCTCTTCAGCTCCTCGGCCAGCTTGTCCAGCTGCTTCTTCAGCTCCTCCTCCTGCTTCTTGAGCTTCTGCAGGCGGAGCTCGAGGATCTCCAGCCTGTCCTTCATCTCCTCGATGAGCTTCGCCCGGTCAACCCTCACGAAGACGGTTCCCTCCAGCCTGTACACCGGCGCATCCTCGCCAGCCTCCTCCACAACCTTGAGCACGCGGCGAACCTCAGCTATCTCCGCCTCAACCGCCGCGCGCTCCTGCACAATCCTAGTATACTGCGCCTGAAGCGCCTGGAGCCTCGCAAGCTTATTCTCAAGCTCCGGCGGCACACGCTGGGCCATCACATACCACCGAGAGACGCGACCGAGTCGGCCACCGTCGCCGCGAGGCTTAGATAAGCGTTCACCAGGGTGCGCGCCGCCGAGAGGTCCCTAGCCTCGAAGCAGACCCTCACCAGGCCCCCGGCAGCCTCAACCCTCACAACACCCCGGCCGGGGTCCGGGGGGCTTCGCGCCTCCGCCTCGAGCGCCTCCGCCACCGCCCTAGCCAGGCGCGGCGGCAACCCCCCTAGCTCTATGCAGCCTGAGACCCGATACATGGTCCACACCCCCCGCCAGCCGCAGCAGGGGGCCACACGGCCTCCCGGAGCCGGTGCAGACAAAGTCTATCACAGCAACGTACTCCGAGCCCCCTGGCGAGATGCGGGCAGCCACATCCACGCCAGGCTCCTCCTCGCTAAACACGAGCCTCGCAAGGAACCCCCTCACAAGCGAGTCCGCAAGCCCCGCCAGCGGCCCCGGAGGCGGCGCCACCACGCCCAGAACCCGAGCCCCATAGCTGCGCTGCGCCTCCGGCCTCTCCCGCGAGAGCTTAACCCCCGCGAGCCTGAGGGAGAGTATCTCCCGGAGACCCTCCCCCGGCGGCTCCAGCGGCTCGTAAACCCTGATAGTGCCCGGATTACCCTTCCACGTGGAGACCACAACCACCCGGCGGACACCCAGCCCCATAGCCTCGTAGTAGAGGTCCCTCAGGGTAGCCTTACCCCTCGTCAGCCTCACCGCCCTAGGCAGCACAGACACTAGATCCTTCACAAAGCTGCGCACACGCTGCGTCGGCCTATGACTCGTGGTGACTATTATCAAAGGCTTCTCAGCCGAGTCCATAGACACACTAACCCCCGTAGGATCGACGCGCCGGAAAAGCTGCAGCCACAGGCGCTCAAGGTAGACACAGGAGCCGAGGGAATGTCGCACCGGCGAAAAGCGCTGGAGACGGGCTAGTCCTCCCTAATCACAACCTTAGGGAACTGCTTGTTGAGCCCGCTCCTCGGCACGTAGGCAGCGCCGGCCCAGACGGCGCCGCACTTGGTGCAGGTCCATATGCCGACGCTTATCCTCTTCACGTGGCCGCGCGTGCCGCAGAACGGGCACACGTGGTCCGCATACCTCTTCATCATAACGTCGCGCCAGCGCTTCCTCAGCGTGGCACCATACCTCGGGCCGAACCTGCCGGCTATACCCACGCTCCTGGTCCTCCTGGCCACCGCGCGTCGCCCCCGTGGCTCCCGGGCCTACGCCTTGCCCTCCCACGCCGCGCCGCCACGCCGGGGATAATATTTAGCCCCTCTCTCCCTCCTCCATCTCCTCCAGCTGCTCGACCACAGGCTCCTCGACAGGCTCCTCCTCAACCCTACGCTGCGCAGCCACGGCAGCAGGCTCAGCCTCGGCGGGAGCCCGCGGCTGCTCCTCCAGCTGCCTCGCCAGCTTCTCCCGGAACGGGTCGACGTAGCGGCGCAGAGCCTCAAAGTAGACCGGCGCAACGCGGAGAGCGGTATCGACAGCCTTCACTACCTCCTCGTAGCCCAGGTAGCCTGCACCGGTCTTCTGCATGCCCGCGATCCTCCCGTCCTCGCTGACGGCCACCACGAGCCGGGTGTCAGCAACTTGCTCCTCCTCGTAGGTCGGGTCCACGAGGAGCCTGTCCGATATCTTCGCCTGCGTAACAGTGACAACCCTATGGTTGACCGGCACCAGCATAGTGTACCTGCTCCGGTCAACCCGGTAGCCGCCGTCCTCGGTCCTCACAGCAGCCGGGATGCGGGCCGAGAGGAGCGCAGCCATGGCTGCGAGGGCGGAGGCGTCGAACAGGTTGCCATCATGGTTCAACACGTAGATGTCGACGTAGAGCCTCCACACGTGCTTACCAGGCTCGAGCACGAGCTTGTCCAGAGCCACCGCCCTTATCTCCCTGAGGCTCCTGTCGATAACCCTCGCCAGCTCTATAGCGTTCTCATCGGGGGGCCCAGGCTCGAAGGTAGGCGACGCCAGCGGGACGAACTCAGCGTGTACAACCAGCACACCCTCATTGGGAGTGTCGGGGAACGGCGCCACTATATCGGTCTTAACGCCCGCCAGCACGACGGTCTCGCCGAGCCTAACCAGCGCCGAGCCCTCAGCCCTCTCAACGTAGCCGGGCACTATCTCAATGCTCCGGACGTCGCCCAGCCTGCGCCCGTCCAGCCGGACCCCGCGGCGCAGCAGGGTCTCCATAGTGTACCGCTTCAGCTTAGGCATTACAGGCTGCGAGGATGGAGTCAGGCTCACCTACCACCACCCCCGGCCTCCTTGACCACGTACTTGCGGCGGAGCGCCTCCTTCTGGAGACGGTAAATCTCCTCGATACCCTTGCGCGCGAGCTCGAGACCACGGACGAACTCGTCCCTCGACAGGACGCCGTTGAGCTGGAGGAGCAGCACCCGCCCCAGCCCCGGCGCCATCGCCACCGGCATGTCCGCCTCGGCGAAGTTGTCCTCTATCTCGTCTATATCCAGCACGAGCACACCGTCAACCTTGCCCACAGCCACGCCGGCCACAAGGTCCCTCATCGCCACACCCGCGTCGGCCAACGCCAGGCTCGCAGCAGTAATCGCCGCCGTGCGAGTGCCCCCGTCGGACTGGAGGACCTCCATGTATATGTCTATCGTAGTCCGGGGATACAGCTCGGAGAGCACCACTGCCTCGAGCGCCTCGCGTATAACCTTAGACAGCTCCACCTCCCTCCTCGTCGGCGCCGGCGTCTTACGCTCGGCGGTCGAGAAGGGCGCCATGTGATAGCGGCAGCGCAGCACCGCCCGGTCCGGCAGCGCTATGTGCCTCGGAACCGCCTCCCGCGGCCCGTAGACGGCGGCAATGACCCTCGTCGCCCCATACTCCACTAGCGCTGAGCCATCCGCGTTGGCGAGGACGCCGACCTCCATCCTTATCGGCCTAAGCTGCCACGGCAGCCTCCCATCGTGTCGCACAGCCACCTTCTCGCCGTCACGCTCCTCCCAGCGTATCAGCTGGGGCTTCTCACCCGCAGCCCCGCCCAAAGCCTACACACCCCTCCTGCTCCTCTCCTCGCGGATGAACTCCTTCACACTCTCAGTCAACCCGGACAGGTGAGCCTCCGCCTCTATCTTGCGGAGTGAGAGCACGACTATCTCCTCCAAGTCCTTATTCGGGCATTTGACGAGGATGCGGCCGTTCTGGCCGACGAGTATATCGCAGCCAGTCTCCTTCATCAACATGTTGACCATGGAGCCCCTCTTGCCTATAACGCGGGGGACCCTGCTAGGCTTAATCTCTACTATAACACCCTCACTAACCCTCCCCAGCCCCTCACCCTTAATGGTTAGGAGGGGGTCCCTCGCACGGTCGAAAGCCAGTACCTTGGCTACTATGTAGTCGCCCACGTCCAGGTACCGCTTCAGGCTGTCCGTGGCCGGGTTGAAGGGCCTATCGAGGACCTCCTGTACAGTCAGCACACCCTTGTACGGCGAGGCTATGTCAACGTCCCAGTGGGTTATACCGATGTCGCGTATGAGGCCGATCACTATGTCTCCCGGCTTGGGGATGTAGGCGCCCTCGAGCGGGATTATGTTAATCCTATACTTCCCGTCCTCCTCCTCGACCTGGAACAGCCCAGTTATAGCAGCTATAAACTTCTTGCCCACGCGCTCGATGTAGATACTCTCCGCCTCCACATCATCGCCCTCGGCTAGGACGTCCCCCGGCACGACTATGCTCCGGGGCTTGAAGTATATGCGCGCCAAGGCCCTACACCACACCCACAACCTTAACCTCGACGTTTCCACGCGTGAGCTTGTTCAGCCTGTCTATAACCTCCTGCTGGATGCCCGCAGGCACTTCCAGCTCGGCCACGAGGCTCCCGTCGCTCCGCCAGTCCATATTCTTTACCTCACCCAGCTTCTGAAGCGCACCCGCCACCCTACCCGCGTACTCGGGGGGCACCACGACACGGAGGAGGGCCCTCGCAATCTTTATGGGTATAATCCTGCTTATCGCCTTCACTATCCTCGGCACCTGCTCCTCGACGCTCTTGTAGAGGTCGACCCCCACGCCGGCCTGCTCCATCGCAGCCTCTATCCGCGCGGGCGGTATGGGGAGCTTCGTCTTAGGGTCAACCGCGTTCCGGGCGATGTAGTTTATTATCTGCCTCTTCTTCGCCTCGAGGAGCCTCCTACGCTGCTCCGCGGTGAGCTGCAGCTCGCCCCTCCTGACTATCTCCGCCGCCACCTTGACAACGTCGTCGGTGCCGAAGACCTTGCGCAGAAGCTCGGGCGATGCTCGGAGGCCCCTGCGTAGGTCGGTGTAGACCGCATCGCTTATGACCATGTCCTCCAGGTTCACCTGGCGCCCCTGCTTGTAGTCAAAAGCGAGGTCGGGGTTCACGAGCACCTCAAAGCGCTTCCCGGCAACCTCGAGCCTCGCGACTACGGGCTCGTGCTCCCCCTTCTGGGCACGCCGGGGCATAGCTCTTATACACCAAGTTTCTCCAGGTAGGCCTTCAGCTCCTCTTTAGACAGTTTCCTGAACCGCTGCGTCTTTGTCTCGACTACGCCTACCTCTATCGTCTCGACGCTCGGCTTACCCTCCATCACGTTGGCTATGGACTTTATAGCCAGCAGTATGGCCTCCTCGAGGCTCATATCGTCACGGTACTCCTTCTGCAGTATCTCTATAGCCTGGCCGCCGCCCTGGCCGAGGCCGTGGGCCTTGTAGCTTATGTACTGGCCGCTGGGCTCGGCGACGAACAGCCTGGGCCCGTTCTCGTCCACGCCCGCTATCATGAGGGTGACGCCGAAGGGCCTCACGCCGCCGTGCTGGGTGTAGACCTGCATCACGTCACAGACCTGCTTTACGAGGTACTCGACGGGTATCCTCTCGCCGTAGACGAACTTGTACTGTACGGCCAGCTGCCTCGCGTAGTCGATGAGTATCCTGCCGTCGCTGCCGAAGCCCACGAAGCCTGCGCCTATATGCTCGTCTACCATGAACACCTTCTCCAGCTGCTCGATGTCTATCAGTGGGGTGGTCTTACGCTTCTCAGCAGCTATCACCACGCCCTCGGGCACCCTCACGCCGACCATCGTCCACCCGCGCTTGGCAGCCTCCATAGCATACTCTACCTGGAACAGACGGCCGTCCGGCGAGAACATCGAGGTGCTACGGTCATAGCCCATCATAGCCGGCGGCGACGGGAACGACAAGGCCACCCTCCCCGCATAGACCGGCAACCCGGGCAAGGAGCAATGGTAAAAAGTATTCCCGGGTTGAAGCCCCCGGAAGGTGAGACGCCAGAGCCACCCGGGGCCGAGGAGGAGGAGTCCGAAAACCGCAGCAGCCCCCCGGGTAGGGGCTGCGGTGGGGACTCTTCTCGCCCCCGAGGCCCTCCACGCCACCATCGCGGCTGTGATGAGCGCGTCCTTCGACGCCAGCCCCGCCGGGGGCGGTGGCGTGAAGGCCCCATTGCTGAGCCCCCTGGCTGGAGGGGTGGCCTCGGGTTGGGCGGTCTCCGGGCGAGGCTGCTCCGGCTCCTCGAGCGGCGCGGCTGCGTCGGGGTGGCCGAGGCCGCTGCGCTGCTCCGCGCGGCGCCTAGCGAGGTGTTGGAGGTGGCCGAGAGGCTGGGGGGAGACGTCGAGGTGATTGAGGCTAGGCGGCTGTGTCTGCGCCGCCGCGGCGGCGGGGGTGGCGGGGCGGGTGTTGATGTTAGGCTTCTGCCTGGGGGGCTTGCTGTGGTCGTCGTCGCCTGCGGCGGCGAG
>JAADFC010000012.1 GCA_013153105.1 Thermoproteota archaeon | reverse complement strand
CGGGGCGGGTGTTGATGTTAGGCTTCTGCCTGGGGGGCTTGCTGTGGTCGTCGTCGCCTGCGGCGGGGAGCCAGTAGCCTGTGCGAGGCGTGCTGCCGCGAGGGCTAGGAGGCTCGCCGCCAGCGGCTGCGGGGGGCTGAGGGGGTGCAGGCTGGTGGTGCCGGCGGTGGTGCGAGGTGGGCGGAGGGAGGTGAGGCTCGTGGAGGGGGTCCCGGTGGTGGGGCTTGAGGGGCTGGAGGAGCTGCTAGAGAGGCTTGCGGGGGGATGGAGGCCCTGGGGCCTCCGCGTCTACCGGCCTGGGGATGCTGCTGTCTAGGCGAGCCTTATCTCGGCCAGGGCCTCGAGGGCCCGGCGCGTTTCGTCCTCGACCTTCTCGTACTCCGCCCGGAGCGTCTCGGGGTCGGCTCTCGTCGTCACCGGGCCCTGGGCTAGGCGGCAGTACTCCCTGGTCCTGCTGGCCTCGTCGTAGAGGCCTATCCTCCTCATCTGCTCTACTATCTCCTCCTTGTCGAGGCCTATCAGGGGGCGGAGGATGGGTACGTGGAGGGGCCTGGCCTTGGCTAGCGCGTAGATGTTGTGGAGGGTCTGGCTCGAGACCTGACCGAGGCTTTCGCCCGTCACCAGCGCCTGGTACCCGTGGGCCTCCGCCAGCCTCTCCGCGGCGGTGTACATGGCGAGGCGTAGGACTACCTGCCGGTACTCCGGGCGCACCCTGGCCGCTATGGCCCTTGTGACGCCCCGGAAGTCTACGGCGTAGAGGGTGGGGCTGTAGCCGTGGAGCCAGAGCCTCGCCTCAAGCCTTGCGACGCGGAGCGCGTCCGCGAGGGAGAGGGGGGTGGCTAGGATGTAGTGCAGCATGTCCACCTCGGCCCCGCGCTTCGCCGCCATCCACGCTGCTAGGGGGCTGTCGAGGCCGCCGCTGAAGAGGGCTAGTACCCTGCCCTCAACCCCTATGGGGAGCCCGCCGGGCCCGCGGCGCCAGCCGCGGTGCAGCAGCGCAACCCTGCCCCTCGCCTCAATGTAGACCTCGACCTCGGGCTCCTCCAGGTCGACCCCCGCGCTGTAGGGGTGGAGTGCGGCGCCGAGCCTCCTGGCCAGTTCGAGGCTTGTGAAGGGCTCCCGGCCGCTACGGCGGGCGCGGACCGCGAAGCGTCTACCCCGAACCCACTCGGCCGCTACGGCGGCCGCCTTAGCCACGAGGTCTTCAATGTCCTCATAGTGTATTACGTGTGCGACCGTGACGGCGTGGACGCCGAAGACGTGGAGCAGCGCGTCCACCGCAGCCTCCGCCGCCTCCTCCCCGCAACCTTCCACGAGAAGCCTCGTCTCCCACAGCCTGACCCTGCACCCGCCGAGGCCCCACCGCTCCAGGGCGGCGGCGGCGTTGCGAAGCAGCCTCCTTTCGAACCTGGGCCTCGTGCGGGGCCCCTTCAGCACTATCTCCCCAGACAGGCTCGCCGCGACCACCCTACCCGGCGCCGGCGCCGCCTCCACAACCACCAAGCCTCCCGCGTCTGCCGCCGCTGGGAGCCCTGGGCCGGGCGGCCTAGGATACTTCTCACCCCTCCCCAGCCTAGTCCAATCCTAACCTAGACGGTGCGGGGTGCCCCTACCCCGTGTCGGAGGCCCTTACACCCCAGGAGCTTGTGAGGTACGACAGGCAGCTCATGATCCTCGGGCTTGAGGGGCAGCAGAAGCTGAAGAAGATGAGCGTGCTGATAGTCGGCGCGGGGGGGCTGGGCAGCTTCGAGGCCCTCTACCTGGCCGCGTTGGGCGTCGGCAGGCTGGTGATAGTCGATGGAGACGTTGTAGAGCCCTCCAACCTGAACCGGCAGGTGCTCCACTGGGAGGAGGATATAGGCAGGCCCAAGGCGCTCTCTGCGGCTGAGAAGATAAGGCGGTTCAACCCCTTCGTCGAGGTTGAAGCGGTCACCGAGCATGTAAGCGAGAGTAATGTAGACGAGCTTGTCAGGAGCGTCGACGCAGTGATGGACGCGCTGGACAACTGGGAGGCACGCTTCCTCGTTGACGAGGCGGCCTACCGGCATGGGAAGCCCTTCATACACGCCGGCGTGTACGGGCTCGAAGGGCAGGTCATACCGATAGTGCCTGGGGAGACGAGCTGCCTGCGCTGCCTTCTGCCGCCAAGCCTCCGCACGCCGCCCAAGACGCCGGCGATAGGCTTCACGGTTGGCATAATCGCCGGTATAGCGGTTGCGGAGCTGGTCAAGCTTGTAACGGGCGTGGGGAGGAGCAACAAGGGTACAATGATAATATTCGACGCCGCGTCCATGGAGACCACGAGGGTCGAGCTTAAGCCTAGGGAGGGCTGCAGCTGCATCGGAGGAAATCAGACCCCCAGCAGCTAACCCCAGCCCAGACGCGGGGGCGGCGCCGGTGGCGACGCCGTCCCAGCCTTAGCCGCGGAGAGAGGGGCGGGGTGCTGAGCTCACGACGAGCCGAGGCGCCGCCCACCAGCATTGCTAATGAGCCCCGCCCCAGCGCTGCGCGGAGCCGCTGTCCTTGGGGGATGGGGTGAGTGTAGGGGTTGCCTAGGCTGGCTGAGCGGGCTATAGGGCCCAAGGCTGTGACTGTGCTGCTGCCGGTGGCCTCCCTTGAGAACCACGGCGTGCTCCCCCTCGGGGCCGACCTGTTCATAGCGGAGTGTGTCTCTTCGCGGCTAGAGGCCAGGGTGGGGGGTAGGAGGGGTCTTAGCATAGCGCCCGTGGTCCCCTACAGCACTGCCGTGGAGCACGTGGATGCCGGGTTTACAGTCTCAGTCTCCCCGCCGGTCTTCATAGAGTACCTGCTCGATGTCTTGCGGAGCCTCTCGAGGATGGCGCGCAGCGTTATTGTTGCAGTGTTCCACGGCGGCGCTTATAGTGTCTCATTCATAGCCGCCAGGATGGCTAGGCAGGAGCTCAAGAGGTTCCCCATAGTGGTTTACAACTTCTGGGATACAGTGGCGAGGGTCCTCGCTACCAGGTACGATGTTAAGAGCTACCCGGTGCACGCCGACCCCGTGGAGGCCAGCGTGCTCCTAGCATGCGGCCACACGCTCGGAGTAGAGGAGCGGCCTACAGGCGAGGTGCTAGAGGAGATTAGGGCACGCTCGGCCCGGCTTAGGCAGAAGCTTCTGCCCCCGTGGATAGGCTTGGACGACGAGGGCTCCATGTACCCGAGCGAGCCCGTACCGGCGAGCAAGGAGCTTGGAGAGGTCATACTGCGAGAGAGCGTGGAGGACCTTGCGGCGCTGGTTGAGAGGCTCACCGGCCCGGCCTAGGGAGTAGCGTGAGCTCGCCCTCCCAGCTTCTCTTGACTATCGTCGTCACCGGGTCCGCGGTGAAGCCCAGCTCGGGCAGCCGGAGCAGGAGTATGTACCTGTTTTCGAGGCCTACGACCTCCTCGCAGCCGGTGGTTGCGGCGTAGAGTATGGCGCGGGCCAGCAGCCCCCGCAGACCCGGCTCCACCCCGACCCTCGCCGCCATGTAGGCGTACGCCATCTCTACATCGATTCCTGGGGGTATCCATGCGGCGTTGTCGGTGCCCAGCCCCGCGGGGAGCTGCTCCTCGTAGAGCTGCACGAGCGCACGGAGGGGAGGCGTGGCGCCCTGGAAGAAGAGGTTGGAGCGCGGGCAGAACACCGGCGCCACGCCCCTGCGGGCTAGCTCGACGACCTCGCCCTCGGTTAGGTGTGTCAAGTGGATGGCTGCGAGGCGCTCTCCGCGGAGCATGTAGACGTCCCCCGCCCCATGCAGGGCGGGGTCCTCGGAGACGTGGACGTGCACCAGCACGTCGCCCCCAAGGATTCCCGGGAGATGCTCCAGCTGCAGCGGCGTGTCCAGCCCCAGGCCACGCCAGCTTAGGGCTAGCGTGACAGCCTCTCCGGGCGAGGAGGGCTGGGGGAGAACGCGCACAGTGACACCTTCATCCGCAGCCGCCGCGGCTACCAGCGAGGCCCCCCTCTCTCCGAGTTCAGCGTATACTGCGGCCACGGCTGCACCGTGCCTCTTCATGGCCCGGAGGGCTGCCCTGGCGGCGTGCAGCAGCCTCCTCTCGCGGGCGCTCAGCAGCAGCCTGTACTTCAGGCCGCCCGGCTGCGCCACCAGCTCGTGGAGGCTCAGCGTCTCACCGTGCTCGGGGAAGGCCGCGTCTAAGAGGTGCAGGTGGCTGTTGCAGAGGCCTGGCAGGACTGCAGCGTCGAGCACCCTGCTGCCGGGCGGGCAGCCGTTGCTTGGGGGCCAGTCCTTCGGCGAGAAACAGGCGGGGCCGCGGGGCTCCATGTAGGGGGGCTCTATGTAGAAGCGGAGCCACACCGGCCGGTCCAGCGTATCCATCTAGCGTAGCCTCCGCCTCTCCTCCGCTACTCGACGTACACCGTCTCGCCCTTATACGATGCCTCGCGCAGTAGCCTAAGCCGCCTCGCCAGCTTTATCGCGGCCTCGACGGCGCGGCGGGCGTAGTCGTCGACGCGCTCGAGGGCCTGCATCCTGTTCATGCCGGGCCCCGATATGCCCAGCGCCACGGGTTTACCATACTTCTCCGCGAGGTCCATGAGCTTCCTCGCAGTCTGATGCGCTATCACCTCATCATGCTTCGTCGCGCCCGTTATGACCGCCCCGAGGGCCACCACCGCATCCACCTCCTCCTTCCGTAGCAGCGCCTCGGCAAGGAGCGGTATATCATACACGCCCGGCGCCTTAACCACGTAGGCCACCTCAGCGCCGAGGAACCTCGCATGGCTGAGGGCACGCTGGAGCATAAGGTAGGTCACATCGTGATTGAACTCCGCGACTACTATACCCAGCCTAACACCCTCGCCGCCAGCCACGCTCCGCCACCGGCACAACCACGCCACGAGCCACGGTATTATAGTGGGCCCGCGTCGGGGTAGCCCTGCCTCCTCCCCGTGCCCGCCCTACGGGTCAGCTCGTCAGGGCGGCGCAGGAGGAGGTAGAGGTTCTCAGCGTGCTTCCTCGCCCGGTCCACAGCTATCTCCCGGAGCCTCGCCGGGTCACCCGGCGCCTCGTCCTCGTGGACCGTCACATCTATAATATGGCGGCCCAGCTCCAGCTGGACCATCTGCAGCGCGAGGCTGTACACAGCGTAGCTTATCTTGTCGTTGAGCGTCGGGCCAACCCAGCCGAACACCATGCCTGCCTCACAGCCCTCCATCTCCATTAGAGTCTTTATCGCCACGGGGATATCCTTTATACCCGGAACAGTCCTCCTCACAACCTGGACATCAGGCATAAGCGTTGTGAGCACGTCTACAGCGTGCCTGGCCATGTCAACCCTGGCAAAGGTTGTATCGACAATACATATCTTCACCAAGCCTCTCCACCCTCTCGACTATCTCGCTGCCCTCAACCAGCGGGTACCCCTTCTCCCTTCCTATACGCCTCGCCTCCTCCACGCTCAACGCGTCCCCCCGGCCGAGCATCTCCACGACAACCATCGAAGGTGTGAGCCCGGCAAGCATGGCCAGGTGCAGGGAGAGCTCTGTGTGGCCTCTCCTCTCCGCGAGCCTACGGCCCAGGAGTATAGGCACGTGGCCCGGAGCCATGAACTCTTCTCGGAACATTCTCCTGGCCTCGTCTACGCGGCCCTGAAACACGAGGCCCGCGACCCTGTCCAGCTCCCTTATGGTGAGCGCCCTGTCGCGATCCCTTATCCCCGTCCTAACCCTTACACTGTTGACCCATATCGAGAACGCTGGGGGGTCGCCGTAGGAGAGCCTCTTCTCGGCCAGGGGCGCCAGCTCGGGGTTCCTGCGGAGGAGCTCGTAGCCCAGCTCGAGGCCCAGGCGGCGGCCGGCCTCGAGGGGCATCGCGTAGCATATCAGCCCGCCTGCGAGGGTACGCATCTCATATACCCTGTCCGCGTCGACCCTTGAGGCGTGTATCACGTAGTCGACCTCGTCCTCCCTGCTATAGTCGTCGTGCACCAGCACGGGCAGGCCGCGGCGGAGCGCGGCCAGCGCCTCCTCAAGGGCCACCGTGCGCCTCCACCCCCGCCCTGCACAGCGCGTACGCCGGGCGGAGAGGGTGAAAGGCTGCAGCCCGCCGCCGGGGGCCGCTCACGGGCGCACGAGGCTGCGCAGCCGGCTGCTGAGACAGGGAGGCGAATGCTCCCCTGCTGCAGGCTCGCCAGCGGCGTCCTCGACCCTGTAGACGTTGTGTACGCATTCTCCGCATGGGCACAGCTCACTGCACACCAGCCGGAGCCGGGGCGAGCGCTCGCGGTTGGGGAAGCCGCGGGCCTCCGGGTCGTCGACTACGCTGCGGCCCGCGGCGAAGACGACGGGTGTATAGGTTACCCTCAGCTCGTCCACAAGCCTCTCCGAGAGAAGGCTGTGGACGAGCACGCCTCCACCCTCGACGAGCAGGCGCTCAACGCCGTACTCTCGGTGGAGTATCTCCAGCGCCGCCGCCAGGTCCACCCTGCCGGGCTTCCCCGAGGGGACGACGTGGACGTCCACGCCCATGCGCCGCAGCTTCTCCGCCTCCTCCCCACCGACGGCGGTGAAAACTATGGTCTTAGGCTCGGGCTCCCTGAGGACCCTAAGCTCCGGCCTGGAGGCCAGCCTCAGCCTGCCGTCAACCACCACACGGTAGTAGCGGCTTCCCCGGGGCTCGAGCCTCCTACGCAGGCCAGGGTCGTCCACGAGGACAGTCGAGGCGCCCACCATCACTGCGTCGCTGTAGCCGCGGAGCAGGAGGAGGCGAGCCTTGTCGTAGGGGCAGCTCAACATGCTATAGCCGGTCGAGGACGCTATCCTCCCATCCACGGTGGCGGTAGAGAACACCAACACGTAGGGGCGGCTCGGCATCCCCGTGCCACACCCTGGAGCGAGGTCCTGCACCACTCCCGGGGGAGGCCCGAGGGGTCTAACGCTGCTCCCTCTGGGGGAGCCCCAGGGCTCTCTTCGCCCTCCTTATGGTGCCGGTGGTCTTCAGGGGTATGAGTAGCGCCCTCCTGCCGCCCACTCTGCGCACGAGGCCGAGCGCGGCTAGCACCAGGTACTTGGTGTCGTGGCTGGCCCTCACTATGCCTGCCATCCTCTCCGAGTGGTAGTAGACTAGCTGCACGCGGCCAAGGGCCACCGCGAGCTGGCCCCCGAGCCTCTCGAGGCTGCGGAGTATAGCCTTCTCAAGCTCCTCCGGGGCCGGAGGCTGGCCGTCCTCGGTTACAACCCGGAAGACTATGTACCGCCTCCGCCGGCGCCTGCGGAGCCTCTCGAGCGCCTCCTCGGCCTCCAGGCTCTCCAGCGCCTTCGAGAGGGCGGCCCGTACGAAGCCTAGGCCAGCGGCGAGCGAGGACAGCTCCGGCTCCAGCCTCTCCACGCCGGCCTCCAGCCTGGAAAGCCTCTCCTCGACGACGCGCAGGCGCTTGTAGAGGCGCCAGGCGAGCAGCAACGCCAGGCCGGAGGCTGCGGCGGCCGCGGCGAGCTGCCATGCCGTCAACGCGGCGGCTCACCCGCGGAGGCCCCGGCGGAGGGCCTGGAGGCAATAGCCTGAAACACTCAGGCGCGCCACCGGCGGGGGGACGCCGAACGAGACCAGCAGCCCTACAACGGTCATCGGAGGCCACGCCTCCCAGCGGCTTCTGGCGCAGCTGCTAACCGCGAACGCCGCCTCGTAGGCGGCCGCCCTCCTAGCGGCCACCATGACGCCGCGGAGCCCCAGCCGCGGGTCGCCGCCGCCGAGGAGGACTCGAAGCCTCAGCTCGACCACGGCGCCGGACTCGCGGAGGAGCGCAGCCTGGCTCTTATCCATGTACCTCGCCATGCCGGGCGGGAGCTGGACGGCCGCCACGCGAGGGTCTCTGGCCGCGAGCCTGGCAGCCTCGGCGCTGCGGGGCCGGACGACCACGACGTCATACTCCTCGGCGAGCCTCTTAAGCCTCTTCACCGCGTCGCCCCACTCGGAGGCTTCAAGGGTAACCCTAGTCACAGCCTCCACTCCATACGCCCGAAACACCTCGGCGAGGCCCCGAGCCGCTGCGGGGTCCCCGGCCTCGACCGCGACCCAGCGGACACCCATGAGCCGGTAGAGGCGGGCCAGCTCCTCCGCCTCAGCCCGCCCCCTCGGGGCCACGCACAGGTCGCAGTAGAGCCTCAAGACACCAGCCCCAGCTCCTCAAGCACGCTCAACGCCCTCTCAAGCCTAGGGGTCCCCCGCAGGTTGACGACTATATGCACAACATCGTCGCCATCGCTAAACCTTACCCGCCCGAGGAACGCCTCCTGCTTGTCGACCCTCAGGTAGAACCGGCCAGCCTTCTCGTCATAGCGCTGCTCCAGCAGAGACCGGAGAATCCTACGCTCA
>JAADFC010000141.1 GCA_013153105.1 Thermoproteota archaeon | reverse complement strand
TACACCAGCTCGCCATCCTCCTCCTCGACGGTGGGGCATACATGGACCTCATGGAGACTGATGGGCCTGAGCATCCTAGTCTTAGGCTTCGACAGCAGGCCACCCCTCCCCCCGCCTCCCATGCCGCGGCACCCCGCCGCCCAGGCCGTGGAGGCGCTCCAAAAACATGGCCCCCCGGTGGCGGCTCTAGAGCAGCTCCTCGACACCCAGGGGGTCGTGGAGTACCAGGCGCCGCGAGAGCATCTGCCGTATCAGGGGGTCGCGGAGCTGGGACAGGTGCAGCACTACTATATCAACGGGGAGCCCGCGGGGGCGGAGCCTCCGCGCAAGCTCCTCCACCTCCTCCAGGTCAACATCGTCGGGAACCACTATAGCCAGGTCGTAGTCCCGGGGCTCGTCCCGCCAGGGCCCCACGGCGGCGCGGCCGCCGAAGAGGATTATCGAAGCCCTATCCCCCAGGCTGCCGCGCAGCGCCTCGAGGTAGGAGGCGAAGAGCCTCGGCCTCTCAGCCAGGCTCCTCCTCCGCTGCCTCAAGAACTCTCTCAACAAGCTTTCGTATCGCCTCTGCATAGGCCAGGCACCTCTCCGCCACCCTCCTATTGTAGACGGCGAGCCCCGCGCCAGGGTACCTTGCCCTGGTGTAGTGCTTCTCAAGCGCCTCCGCCGCAGTGTAAGTGTCCTCGCCCACCTCGACGCCGAGCGCCTCGAGGGCCTCCAGCAGCTCCACGAGGCTATGCGTGAAGGGATAGCTTCCCACCATCCTCACGAGCACAGCCTTCAGCGCTAGCTCCGCGAACTGCTGCGCGTGGAAGCAGGCTAGCCAGTAGCGCCCCCGGCCAACGTCGTCCCTGGCCTCCTCGAGGAACACTAGCGCCTTCTCCAGCCACTCCCTATACTCCGCCACAGTCTCCCCGAGCCCCCTCCAGGGGGCGGCGGGGCTTCTAGCCTTCCACCCGCCGGCGGAGCAGCGCCGCCGTGGAGGCCAGCCCTGCGGCCGAGACGACGAGGATAGGCGTCGCCGCCAGAGCCTCCGGCGCAGCTGATGATGTCATTGCGGCGTCGCGAAGGGTGTCGTGGAGCGCGTGGTACATCGTGGCTGCCGCGACGCCACCCCAGCGGTAGAGTAGGCTGTAGACGGAGGCCTGCATCAGCCCCAGCGGCAGCCCGGCGGCCAGCCCCAAGTAGCCTGCAGCCCTCGCCACCGCGGGGGCGTGCCAGAGGTACCAGGCGAGGCCGTGGACGAGCAGGCGCCGTCCCTCGCCGCCGGCGAGGAGTGTGCCGTAGAAGTAGCTCCTCCACGCCACCTCCTCCGCCCAGCTCGGAGCCAGGTTGAGGACGAGCTGCACCGCGACAGCCGCCGCAGGCGAGGCCCCGCGGGCGAGCAGGGGCGCGTACGCGGCCACCGGGAGAAGTGAAGCGGCGAGCAGCGCGGCACCGCGCCCCATGCTCCAGGCCACGAGCCTCCGGCCGGCGAGCCGGGCGTGGAGCCAGGCAGCCGCCCCGGCGGCAACCATAGCGGCGGCGTTGGCGCCCCAGGCCCCCAGAACCCCCGGGCCATAGAACATCAGGGGCCAGGAGAGCAGCACCACAGCCAGGAGGAAGCCGAGCGGCCCCCTCAACAACCCAGCCCTCCCGAGGAGGATACGCCTGCGCGCCCTCATACCTCTACCCTAGCCTTGGCAACGCAGCCCCGGGGGCCTGGCCCGGCGGGGGCGGGCCCCGGAGCCCCTTTAGGGGTGACACGCCCCTCCTCCAGGCTAACGCTGCTCTAGGGGAAGGTGTACAGTGGCGGCTGACGTCCTCGACGAGGTGTTTGAGCGGGTAATCTCGAGCAGGATATTCAGGAACAGGGATATCCTGAGTCCGGACTACATACCGGAGAAGCTGCCGCACCGCGAGAACGAGATACGCCGCGTGGGCAGTGTGCTGGCGCAGGTCCTCCGGGGCAGCAGGCCGAACAACCTCTTCATCTACGGGCTGACCGGCACCGGCAAGACTGCTGTGACTCTCTACGTGCTGAAGAGGCTGGTGGAGAAGGCCAGGCAGCTCGGCGTGAGAGTGAGCTACGTCTACGTGAACACGAGGCAGAGGGACACCCCGTACAAGGTGCTGGCAGACATAGCCTCGGGTGTGGGGCTCCGGGTCCCCTTCACCGGGCTCTCCACCGCGGAGGTCTACGCCCGGCTGGTCAGGGCGTTGTCGAGGGACACGGGGTTCCTCATAATTGTGCTCGACGAGGTGGACTGGCTTGTCCGACGGCGCGGCGATGACATACTCTACAAGCTGACCCGCATCGGCTACGAGCTGCCGAGGGACGCGGTGAAAGTATCCATAGTGGGTATAACGAACGACGTGAGGTTCGTGGAGATGCTCGACGCGAGGGTCAGGAGCAGCCTGGGCGAGGAGGAGGTGGTCTTCCCGCCGTACAACGCGGAGCAGCTGCGTGACATACTCTGGGACCGGGCCCGCGAGGCCTTCCAGCCGGGAGCCGTCGACGACGCCGTGATAAGCTACTGCGCCGCCCTCGCTGCGAGGGAGCACGGGGACGCCAGGAGGGCCCTGGACCTGCTCCGGGTCGCAGGCGAGGTTGCCGAGAGGGAGAACGCCCCAAGGGTCACCGTGGAGCATGTGAAGAAGGCGTGGAGCCAGCTGGAGCGCGACAGGGTGAGAGAGGTCGTCCGCACCCTCCCCCTCCACGCCCGCCTCGTGCTCGCAGCCGCGCTGCTCGCGACCAGGCTCCAGCCCGCCACCACAACCGGCGAGCTCTACACAATCTACCGGAGGCTCGCCAGGAGCATGGGCCTGGAGGCGGTGACCCAGAGGAGGGTGAGCGACATAGTGAGCGAGCTAGACATGCTCGGAATACTAAACGCGAGGGTGGTAAGCAGAGGCCGCTACGGGAAGACGAGGATGATAAGCGTCGCCGCGGACCCAGCGACGCTGGAGGAGGTGCTCCGCGAGGACCGCAGGCTCGCGGCGCTGCTGGAGGCGAAGGCGGTCTAGCCCCTCCCGCCCCGGCGGGGCTCGTAGACGTAGCGCTTCTCCGGGTTCGTATGAGCCAGCAGCGCCGCCGCCTCCGCGGGGGAGCCGAGAAGCTCCGCGACCCTCCTCAGCACGCGGCGGCGCAGCAGCTCCAGCGCCCTCGCCTCCAGCCTCGTGTACTCGTCCACGACGTCTATCGGGTAGGGCAGCCCCGTGGCCGGGTTGGAGGCCGCGGCCAGCATCGAGAGGAGCCTCCTAAGCCCCAAGCCCCCATAGTCGAGAACCTCCACCCTAACCGCATAGGAGCCCGGGATCCACGGCTTGTAGAAGGCCACCACCACCTCTCCGTACAGCGGCCTCTCGGCCAGCCTCTCCTCCACAATCCTACGGTACCTCTCCCCGCTCCTCCCCCTCGCCTCGGCGAGCGTCTCAGCGTGGAGGGGGAGCAGCTCCCTAAACCTGCCCGCCACCGCGTACTCGCCGCGGCGCAGCGCCAGGGTCATAACAGCCTTGTCGTTGAGGGGCACCGGAGAGCCCAGCCTGGCGCTGAGCAGCTTGGAGTAGCTCCTCTTCACAACCCCCACCACGGTCACGCCGAGCCGCCTGGCTCTCTCGAGGAGTATGCTGCTAGCCCCGTCCAGGTGGCGCAGCACCGGGTTGGAGGCCACGCTGCGGCTGCTCTTGAAGAGCAGCTGGTAGGGCACCACCTCGCCGTCGACTAGGAGCAGCCTAGGCCCCCCGCCCGCCCTCTCGGCCTCGAGGAGCAGCCTGTTGGCAACCTTCTTCTCGAGCAGCTTCGCGCGGAGGGGGACGCTCCTCCTCGCCTCCTCGCTCTCCACGAACCAGGCCCTCGCGTGGCTCCCGTGACAGCCTAGGCCCGGGAGGGAGGCGCCGCGGAAGCAGACGTAGCCCGCCACGGCCGCCACAAGGTGGCCCCCGACAAGCTCCAGCCCGCCCTCGATGGGGAAGGTGGAGTCGACAGCGTAGCCGGGCTCAAGCCCCTCCACGCCGCCGTCCAGCTCGCCCCACTCCTCCAGCGCGCTCCTGAGCACGCCGCTGCTGAGGAGGCCGCGCAGCTCCCTAATCCTAGCCACGATGCTCTCCGCAACCCTGTTACCCTCCTCCAGCAGCCTCAGCGCCGCCGGGCTGAGCGGCTCCTCGCCCTCCTCCTCCCCCAGAGCCTCCAGGGGCCCCGGGGGCTGCGGCTGCTCCGCCAAGCCCGCAGCCCTCCCCCGGGAGCCTCCAGGCGAGGGTAGTACCATAAGGCTATCATGTAGCGGTCAGCGTCTAGAAGGCAGCTCGGGGGGCTCGGGGTATGGGCGTCAACCTCCGCGAGATCATACCGCCGGAGGCTGTGCAGGAAATAGAACTGTCCGCGCTCAAGTTCAAGGTGATAGCTATAGACGCTTACAACGCCCTCTATCAGTTCCTCGCGGCTATAAGGCAGCCCGACGGCACACCCCTAATGGACAGCAGGGGGAGGGTGACCAGTCACCTCAGCGGCCTATTCTACCGCACCATAAATCTCGCTGAGCACGGGATAAAGCCAGTCTACGTCTTCGACGGGAAGCCGCCGGAGATGAAGAGGATAGAGATAGAGAGGAGGAAGCGCGTCAAGAGCGAGGCTGCGAAGAAGTACGAGGAGGCAGTCAAGAGGGGCGACATGGAGGCTGCGAGGCGCTACGCCCAGATGGCGAGCAGGCTAACCGACGAGATGGTGGAGGAGGCGAAGAAGCTTCTGGAGGCTATGGGTATACCCTACGTGCAGGCGCCCGCCGAGGGTGAGGCTCAGGCTGCGTACATGGCGAGGAGGGGCGACGCCTGGGCGGCGGCGAGCCAGGACTACGACTCCCTCCTCTTCGGCTCCCCCCGCCTCGTGAGGAACCTGGCCATAACGGGTAAGAGGAAGCTCCCCCGCAAGAATGTCTACGTCGAGGTGAAGCCTGAGCTGATAGAGCTGGAGAAGCTGCTGAAAGCCCTGGGTATAACGAGGGAGCAGCTGATAGCCCTAGGCATACTCGTAGGGACGGACTACAACCCCGAGGGCGTCAGGGGGATAGGCCCCAAGACAGCGCTGAAGATGGTTAAGGCCCACCGTGACCCGCGGAAGCTGCTAGAGAGCCTGCCCCGGAGCGAGTTCCCCGAGGACCCCCTAAAGATATTCGAGTATTTCCTCAACCCCCCGGTGACCAGCGACTACAAGCTCGAGTGGCGCCCGCCGGACGAGAAGAAGGTCTATGAGATACTCGTCGAGGAGCATGACTTCAACCCGGAGAGGGTGAAGAACGCGCTGGAGAGGCTGAGGAGGGCCTACAACGAGTACTTCCGGGGGCGCCAGATGGGGCTCGACGCCTGGCTGCGGAGGCGCTAGAGCTGCTCCTCCCTCCACCCATACTCCCCTATCAAGGGTACGAACAGGCAGGGCGTCACCGGCCTAGCCCTTATACTCCCATCCTCCCTCTTCTCGACAACATAGAGGTACTGCATGTACCGGTCGCCTATGGGGATAATCATCTTCCCTCCAGGCTTGAGCTGCTCTACCAGTGGCGGAGGAACATCGGGGGCGGCGGCGGTCACTATTATACGGTCGTAGGGAGCCGCGGGCGGATACCCCTTCGAGCCGTCCCCAACGATTACAGTTACACGGTCAGCGTAGCCGGCCCGCTCAAGGTTCCTCCGAGCCCTTTCCGCCAGCTCGGGTATACGCTCCACCGTGTAGACGTGGCCCCACCTCTCCCTAGGCGCGTCGCTCGGCGCCACAACCTCCGCTATCACAGCGGCGTGGTACCCCGACCCGGTCCCCACCTCCAGCACATTCATTCCCGGCTTCAACTCGGCGAGTTCGGTCATCAACGCAACCATGTGGGGAGCGCTTATCGTCTGACCATAACCGATGGGTAGCGGCGTATCCTCATAAGCCAGGTGCCTAAGCTCCTCCGGCACAAACAGCTCCCGGGGAACCCGGAGCATAGCC
The DNA here is from genome assembly GCA_013153105.1 of Thermoproteota archaeon. Classification (GTDB taxonomy): domain Archaea; phylum Thermoproteota; class Thermoprotei_A; order Sulfolobales; family Pyrodictiaceae; genus QNYQ01. The sequence continues at coordinate 2,374 of JAADFC010000141.1, read as the reverse complement.
CGCTCCACATCCCTCGACACAATGTAGCCCTCACGCTTCAGCTTCTCCACAAGCCTACGCCGAAGCTCCTCAAATTCCACCGCCGCAACCCCTCTCCCGGCGGGGGGGATGGGCTCCCCCTTACGGGTGGCGGCGTTACACCCCCACTGAAGGGGGCTTCAGTCTCGCTGCGTGGGGCGGGCAGGGTCGAGCTTCAGCCCTGGCTAATAGCTAGTGTGTCAACTAACTGGCTGTGTGCACCGTCTTTGCAATCTTAATCATCTGCTCGAGATCTAGTACTTTTAGGCTGGTCTCAGCGGCCACTTGGCTGGCCGAGGGAACCACTAGTATCTTCTCGGTGTCCTCGTAGCGTGCGAGCTTCGCCTCTATCTTGGCCAGTTCCTGTCGAGTGAGAGTTTTCCCGGTAAGCTTGACTTCGCCTACGATGCGTAGCCTCCGGTACTCGGCCAGCGCTATGTCCAGCTCCTCGGGTTCCAGGACTCGTACGGGGATGAGGCCGTGCAGCTCTGCTAGGAGGCGCTCGGCGAAACGCTCTACCAGTATGGGTAGCCTCGTCCAGGCCGCCTTCTCTATGAAGCGCGGGGGGAGGGGGAGGTCGTAGAAGCCGTAGCGGGCGTCCAGGTAGTAGACTATGTCTGTGAGGGGGCTGGCGTGGCGGTAGACGTGGCGGCGCCGTTTGCCCCAGACTGGTAGCCGTTGGAGGAGCCCCATCCTGGTCATGTCCTGGAGGTATTTTGTTATGCGCCCGGTCTCGGCCTGTTCTAGCAGGCCGCGGCTGTGGAGGTAGGCGGCTATCTCGCTGGCCCTCTCCCTCCCCGCCGCCACCGCCTCTAGTATGGCGTCGTACCTGGAGGTGTAGGCTCGGTCCTCCTCCTCGAGGACCTCGCCGACGAGGCTGCGGGCGAACTCGCGGCCGGAGAGTATGATGTCTACCAGCGAGGCTCTGTCCACCTGTGTTGGCTCCTGGTAGAGTGTGAGGAGGGCGAGGGCCTCCCTAGAGTCGCCGGGCAGCCTCTCCCAGGGGTGGGCGAGCAGCTCGAGGGGGCTGAGCAGCTCCACCTGGCGGCTGGCGAAGAGCCCCTTGAGAGGCGCCTCGGGGGCCTCGGTGAACCTCCGGAAGTAGTGGAGGGTGGAGGTTATGAACACCAGGTTCTCCGGGCAGCTCCCCGCCTGGAGGGCGTCGAAGAGCCTCCCGGGCGCCCGGTGGAACTCGTCAACCACCACCCTGTCGAGGGCCCTGCAGAGCCTGATGAAGGCCCCTACGTCTATCTCCTCGTCAGCCTCGGGGTCGTAGAAGCTGCCTCCGGGGCGGACTATGAAGTAGGTGTAGCCGCGGAGCACGTGGCGGGCGTAGAAGGTCTTCCCCGTCTTCCTCCTCCCGTAGAGCAGCCGGCGGCCCGGCTTCTCGAGGAAGCCGCGGAGCCGCGGCCTCTCGACAACGATACCCAAGGTATGATACCCAGAGTATCATACCCAGGGTATCCTAGCCCCTTCTTAAGCCCCTCCCCGCAGCCCCCGGGCCCTCAAGGGCTGCTTCGGGGTTGCCGGCGAGGCTCGTCCTGCTCCGGTGCCGCGGCCACCCCAACGTGCAGCTGGCCCACGCGTCAACGCTGGAGCTGGAGGCGGGTGAGAGGCTCACCATACGCGGCGACTGCGTGGCCTGCGTCGCCTGCCGCGGCCCCCTCGGGGAGGTCGAGGAGGCCGCCTCGCGGCGGGGGCTGGCGAAACTGTTCATAGCCGCGTGGCACCCGTGGCCGCCCCGGGTCGAGGCGGCGGTGGTGGACGGACTCTCACCCGCCGAGAGGCCCCAGGGGAGGCTCGTTGTCAGGAGGAGCTGCCACCGCCGCGGCTCAGTCATGGTTGCAGCCTCGGCCTCCGCCTCCACGCTGCCCCGCGGGCTCGCGTCGCTGCTCTCCAGCGGCTACAGCGTCTGCTACGCGCTGCTCGTCTACTACACGCCCCAGGGGGCGGAGGCGGAGGTCGACGCGGTATATGAAGCGGCGGGGTGCGTAGTCGAGGACGCGGAGGGGCGGGGCCAGGGGCCTGGCCCAGCCGGGGAGACCCTGTAGAGCCTCCTCGGGTGCCGAGGCGACCGTGTATAGGTGCACCACGCAGCCGCGGGGGGCGCAGAGGCTCCGGGCCACGGGGAGGAACTCCGTGGCGGCGTGGGGCAGGTTCATTATAATCCTGTCGTAGGCCGGGGCGAGCAGCTCGGGGAGCCTGCGCGCGTCCAAGCCGAGGACGAGCAGGGGGCTCCGCAGCCTGGAGGCGTTGAGCCTCGCCGCCTCCAGCATCGCCTCCACAGCGTGGGGGTTAACGTCGTTTGCCACGACAAGCCGCGGCCTCCCCGTAGAGGCTATGAGCAAGCTGAACC
>JAADFC010000047.1 GCA_013153105.1 Thermoproteota archaeon | reverse complement strand
GGCGAGGCGCCGCTACTACGAGCCGGTGGGCTTCCAGGCCGAGGGCGCTGCGGGCTACATCTCGTCCACGGTCAGGGACCTCGCCGCCCGGGAGGGGCTCCCCCTCGAGGCCCGGGGCCTCTCCCATGGCGTCTACGCGGTGGAGCCAGGCGGCGGGCTGAGGCTGCTCGAGCCCTTCTAGGCGGGGGCCGAAACGCTGCGGGCCAGAGGGGAATGCGCCCATCCACCGGGGGCGTATGTGCCATGTAGTGTGGGGTGCGTCTGGCCGTGCCGGACCCCGTCACCGGCGAGCCGGTTGCCGAGGAGATTATGTCTAGGCCCGTGCTCACCTGCACCCCGGAGACGAGCCTCCGGGAGGCCGCTGCGAGGATGGCTGAGAGGAACGTTGGGAGTATAGTTGTTGTGGAGGGCGAGAAGCCTGTGGGAATCATAACCGAGAGGGATATGGTGCGCTTCGTCGCGGAGGGGGTGCCCGGGGAGACCCGGGTCGGGGAGGTGATGACCCGGAACCTGGTCACCGCCGGGCCCGGCGAGGCCGCGAGCAGGCTCCTCTGCACCATGCTCGAGAGGGGTATCAGGCGTATACCGATAGTGGACGGGGAGGGCCGGCTGCTGGGAATTGTGAGCCTCAGGGACCTGGTCCGGGCGGAGGCTGCGAGGGAGAGGCTCTGCCGGCAGGGCTAACAGCGGGAGCCGCGCCCCCTATCTTTCAGGTGACGCGGCTGGCGCGCCGGGCCCCCGGGCTCGCCCCTGTGTCCCCCGCGGTTCTCTTCATGCTGCTCCCGGCTATGCTGGGGCTGTCGACGGCCTCCGCTGCGGGTGGCGAGCCTGTCCTCGTGCTGTATTATCCTTCGCCGTCATGGCCTATCGGTGCCGTGGACCTTGACGGTGACGGGGCTGCCGACCTGGCGGCTGAGATCTGCATGTGGAACCTTGAGGCCGCATCTGGCGAGGCGGTGATGGAGGTCTATGGCAACGGGACGGTGGTGTACCGGCATAGCCTGGAGGGGATGCGGCTCCGGGACTCCTCCGCCTACGTGGCGGGGTACCCTGAGGTGTTCGTGGGGCGGAAGCCGTGGGTAGACGTGTGGGCCCCGGATAACCCGGTGGGGCTGCCTGCGCGGGTCGGTGGGATGCTCGACTTCTACATAGTGGTGGGCTACAGCCTCGACTACTACACGCCTGGGGTGCCGGTCAACTTTGCGCTTGACCTCTGGCTCACGCGGGAGCGGTTTGAGGAGGGCGTCCACGGCGGGGTTGAGGTGATGGTCTGGCTGTACCGGGACGGCCTCAGCCCCGGCGGCAGCTGGGCTGGCTCGGTGGCGCTCAGCGGCTTCCTCGACGGCGAGCCGAGGCGCCTCGTCTTCGACGTCTACAGGGACGTGAGGGGCTGGGACGGCTACTCCTGGACTTTCATAGCGTTCGTGCTGAGGGAGCCGGTGAGAAGGGGCTGCATAGCGGTGCCCGTGGGCGAGCTGCTGGAGGCTGCTGAGCGCTACGCGGGCCGCAGCCTCGGGGCTCTCTACCTGCAGGGCGTCGAGGCGGGGACAGAGTTCGGGAGCCCGTGGACCCGCAGCTCCCGGCTCGAGTGGAGGATAACCCTCCTCGCCCTCGCACCGCTGCCGTGGCCCGCCGGGGGCGGCGGCTGCCCCGCAGGGGCCTGGAGGGGGGCCGCCGCGGCCGAGACGGTCACGGTGACCGAGACTGTAACCGAGACGGAGACTGTGACGCTGGAGCTGAGGGAGACCGTAACCCGGACCGAGACCGTGACGGTGGCTGAGACCGTCACCTCTATAGTCTCGGAGCCCGCCGGGGGCTGGGGGGCGCTGCTCCTCCTCCTGCTAGCCTTGCTCCTGCTCCTCGCCCTCCTCGCCGGCGCCTAGCCCTTTAAGAGGCGGAGCCCCCTGGGGGCGTGCGGGCTGGAGGAGCGTCTGAAGGGGGGTGCGCGTCTTGAACCGTTCCCTCCTCGTCGCAGCGGCTGTGGTTGTAGTAGTCGCTGTTGTGGCTGGCTTCCTCCTCCTCGGCGGCGCGCCCACTGCCACCGAGACTCAGACCCAGCAGCCCGCCGCGACCACCGCCGCGGGGGGCGCCGAGGCCGGGAAGAAGGTGAGGGTGCTGGTGCTCTTCGACGTCGGCGGCAGGGGCGACCTCAGCTTCAACGATATGGCGTGGCTCGGCGCCGAGAGGGCGGCTAAGGAGTTTGGCGTGGAGGTTAAGTTCCAGACGCCTCGGAGCCAGCAGGACATGGTGCCGCTGCTCGAGAGGGTTAGCGGGAGCGGCGAGTACGACCTCATAGTGCTCGTGGGCTTCCTGTGGACAAAGCCTCTCGACGAGGTCGCCGACAAGTACCCGGAGCAGAAGTACGCGCTGATAGACGCTACGACCGGGAAGGAGAGGCCCAACGAGGTGGATATACTGTTCCGGGAGCAGGAGGCGGCGGCGCTGATAGGGATACTCGCCGCGGACATGGCTTACAACCTTATGAAGGAGGCTGGCGAGCAGGGGCCCATAAAGATAGGCGCCGTGGCGGGCATGGATATACCGCCCCTCTGGAAGTTCCACGTGGGCTACCTCTACGGCGCCAAGCTCTACGAGCAGATGACCGGTAGGAAGGTGGAGTTCTACTGGACCTACACGGGCACCTTCACTGACAGGCAGGTTGGCTACCAGGCTGCTATGCAGCTGCTCCAGCAGGGTGTCAAGGTTCTCTACGGCCTCGCTGGGCTCACCCACCTAGGCATGTTCGACGCCGTGATAGAGTGGAACGAGAAGGGGCTGGGTAGGGCGTTCGCGATAGGGCAGGACGCGAGCCAGGAGTGGTACGCGCCCAAGTACATACCGTTGAGCGGCGCTAAGAGGGTTGACGTCGCCGTCTACAAGGCTATAGAGATGGTTGTGAAGGGCGAGTGGGAGCCTGGCATACACGTGCTCGGCCTCCGGGAGGGTGGCGTGGGCATCTGGGACCTGGAGGGTGTGAGGTGGTTCGCTGAGCAGGCCTACAAGCAGGGCCGCCTCAAGGATATGACCCCCGACCAGGTGGTTGAGATAGTGAGGCAGCTGAGGGAGAAGTATATAAGCAAGGAGGCCTGGGACATGGCCAAGCAGCTGGAGGAGAAGATAAAGAACAGCGAGGTCAAGTTCAAGACCCCGATGAGCCACGACGAGTACCAGAAGATTATAGACGAGCTGATGAACGGCAACCTGGACGCGGCGCTCGAAAAGTAGGCCGCAGCCCCTCTCTTTTTCCCAGCCACCCTCTCGCGGACGGCTAGGCCTTGCCTCTGGTCATGAGGAGGCCGAGCTCCTCGAGGCTGTACTCCTCCGGCGGCTTCACCGCTACAATGCGGCCCTTGTAGATTACCGCCAGCCTGTCGCTGAGCTCGAGGAGCTCGTCGAGGTCGGAGGATACGAGGAGTATCCCGGTGCCCTGGTCGCGGAGGCCAGCCAGGGTCTCCCTCACCTGCGCAGCTGCGGCGACGTCGAGGCCGTGGGTGGGCTCTGCTACGAGGAGTATCCTGGGCTTCTTCTCGGCCTCCCTTCCGGTCATGAGTTTCTGCTGGTTGCCGCCGCTGAGGCTGCCGGCGCGGGTGGCGGGGCCGTGGGGGGCTACTATGCCGTACTTCTCTATCAGCCTCTCGGCGAGCGCCACGGCTGCGTCGACGTCTAGGAGGCCGCGGCGGGTGTAGCTCCAGCTGCTGGTGAGTATGCTGTTCCAGGCCAGGTTCATGTCCATGACGAGGCCTAGGCGGCGGGAGTCGGGGATGTAGGCGAGGCCCAGCCTGTAGCGGTCCTCTACGCTCATCGAGGAGGCGTCGCGGCCGAGGATGATTATCCTCCCCTGCTCGGCGGGGCGGAGCCCTGCTATGGCTTCGAGCAGTTCGCGCTGGCCGTTGCCCTGCACGCCGGCTATGCCGAGTATCTCGCCCTCGTGGAGGGTGAGGCTGGCGCCCCTCACCGCGGGGGCGCCGCGGTCGTCGCGGACGTGGAGGTCCTCGATGGCCAGGAGGGGCTCGCCCCTTGGGGCGCGGCGGCGTGGGCGGCGGTGTCTCTCGAGGAGGGCTGCGCGCTCGCCTACCATGAGCCTGGCGAGCTGCTCGTCGGTGTAGTCCTCCACTCTACCCGTCGCGACGACGCGGCCTTGGCGGAGTATGGTCACCCGGTCGCAGACCCTGCGGACCTCGGGGAGCCGGTGGGTGATGTATATGATAGTGAGCCCCTGCTGTTTCAGCCTGTCGAGCACGTTGAAGAGGGCCTCGGCCTCGACTGGGGAGAGGACGCTGGTGGGCTCGTCGAGTATGAGTATCCTAGCCCCGGCGGCGAGGGCCTTGACTATCTCTACGCGCTGCTGCACCCCTACCGGCAGCGTCTCCACCACGGCGTCGAGGGGGGCTTCGAGGCCCAGCTCCCCCATGACCTTCCGTGCTCTCTCGAGGGCCTCCTTCCTGCCCAGCCCGAGAGCCGAGAGGGCGAGCGCGATGTTGTCGGCTACTGTGAACACTTGTATCAGGCTGAGCCGCTGGTAGACCATCGCCACGCCGCTTCGCAGCGCGTCCCAGGGGCCGCGGAACCTGGCGGGGCGGCCGAAGACTTTCACCTCGCCGCTGGTGGGCTTTATCTCGCCGTAGAGTATCCTCATGAGCGTCGTCTTGCCGGCGCCGTTCTCGCCTAGGAGGCAGTGGCTCTCGCCGCGCTGCACCACCAGGTCTACGCCGCGGAGGGCCACGGTGCCGTCGGGGTAGACCTTCACTATCCCCTTCATCTCCACGGCTGGAGGCTCGGCCGGGAAGCCCCTCCACCCCCGCAGCCGCTCCGAAGAGTCCGCGGGGGCTCTAACGCTTCTCGAACACGGCTATGTAGAAGCCCTGGGTGCCGTGGAGGTGGGGGAGCATCCGCTGCGCCTGGGGGAGCCTGCGGGGCCGCTCGCCTATCCGGGGCTTCTGCTCGACTAGCTCGGCCTCCGGCCTCTTCTCCAGCAGGCGCCTTGTGACCCATATGGTCTCGCTGTGTGTCAGCGTGCAGACGCTGTAGACTATCCTGGCTCCGGGCAGGGCTGCGTCGACGGCCTCGAGGAGCATCTGGAGCTGGAGGCGGCGGAAGTACTTGGCGTGGCCCCGTGTGAGCCAGAGCTTTATCTCGGGCTCGTACTGGAGCCTGCCTATGTCGGTGCAGGGCGGGTCTATTATAGCTACATCGAAGCCTCGGAGAGGGAGGCGGCGTGCATCCCCGACGTATATGTCCGCGTGGTGGCGGAGCCTGAGCCTCTCCAGGGTCTTCACCGCCTCCCCTATCCGTTGGGGCTTGAGGTCGCCTGCGACGCTGTAGCGGCTGCCCAGCCAGGCTGCGTGGCTCGCCTTTATAGCCGCCCCCGCGGTGGGGTCCACCACGAGCCTGCCCTGAGGCTCGGCGACGTGGGCCACCAGCGCGCTGGCCTTGTCCTGGAGCACGTAGAGCCCCTCCCGGTACTCCCTGGTCCTCGTCGCCCGGTCGGCGCCCTCCACTATGCGGGCCACGTCGGGGAGGTCGCGGTCGGGCTCTATCTCGACGCCCTGCCCGCGGAGGCTCTCGCGGAGCCTCTCGACGTCAACCCCGGGGCGTATCCGGATCCACCGTTGGGGGTCGCGGTTGAGGGCCTCCAGCAGCCGCGGCAGCTCCGGCACCCCAGCCTGGAGCAGCTCCTCGAGCATCCAGCGGGGGAAGCTGTAGAGGACGGATAGCCTGTCCAGCCCCGAGAGCCCCTTCGCCACATCCCTGGGCCTCATCTCGCGGAGCTTCTCGAGGTCCTCGAGCCTCACCCCGGTCTTCTCCGAGAGCGCCCTGGCCCTGCTGGGCTTTAGCCGGCCGAACATCGCCTCGAACGCTGCGACGCGGGTGAGCATCCAGCTTGTGGAGTGGCTGGGCGGCCCGTAGCCCAGCAGCTCCAGGGCGCGGTCCAGGAGGATGTAGTGCCTCGCAACGCCGAGCGTGAGCACCCTCACCAGGGGCTTCATGTACTCGTGCTCGGGGTGCCTCTGGAAGTAGAGCGCCGCGGCGTCGCGGAGGCTCCCCCGGCGCCTCACGGCCTCCGCGAGTATCCTCGCTGCAACCTCCTCCGGCAGCACCATAGCCCGGCTACCCTTCCCCGCCGCGGGCCCGCCGCTGGGAGCCGCCGCGGGGTGATAGCTGTCACCCGCAGCCGGGCACTACAGTCTCGACCCCCGCCCCCCGAGCCGCCTCGGCTAGCTTCTCGTCGTAGGTGTAGAGGGGCTGACGGAGCCGGGCCGCGAGCGCCAAGTAGAGGGCGTCGTAGACCGTTACCCCCTCCTCGAGGGCGAGCCGCAGCGCGTCCCCGAGCAGCTCCCCCGCCGCGGGGTGCAGCTCGACGAGGCGGAGGAGCCTCTCCAGCCTCCCCAGCCCCCGCCGCGCAGCCTCCACGGGGACGTCGCGGAGGAGCCGCGCGTGCCTCCACAGCGCGTTGGCCACCTCGGCGGCCGCTATGCAGGGGGCGTGCAGCTCCTCGCCCCTCCCAGCCATCTCCTCCAGCGCCGCGAGCGCCGAGCCGCTGCAGGGCTCGCGGATTACGAGCTTAACGATGAAGCTAGCGTCCAGCACCGCCACCGCCGCTCCAGCCCTCCTCGCGGTCCCCGCGTATCAGGGGGGTGCTGTCCGAGGCCTCCACCTCGCCCTCAAGCTCCCCGCGAAGCTCCTCCACCAGCCTCTCAAGCTCAAGCTGCCGGAGCCTCATCTCCAGCAGCCTCCTCACCTCCTCCGGCACATCCACACCCATCTCCCTCAGGCGCTCCACCACCCTCCGCGGGACACGAACGTGCAACACGACACTCATGAACAGCCCCGTGTCACGTGTGCGTGTAACCCCGCGGTATATACGCTCCCCCAGGCCCCCGCCACCGGGGAGCGTAGCGGGGGCTTGAGCGTCTTGACGCAGCGGCAGAGGCTGGAACCGAGGACAGCGGCGAGGCGGCTGGCCTGGGGCGCGGCGGCTGCTGTGGGGTACATACTGAGCCCGCTGAGCGCGTGGAACGACGCGTTCGTTAACGTGCCGATAGCGCTGGCTGCGGCTAGGCTGCTCGAGCCCCTCGGCGTCCCCCGCTGGCTGGGCTTCCAGCTGGGGTACGCGGCTTCCAACATAGCGGGGCTGCTGCTCCTCGTCCTCGGCGCGCGGGGGGCGGCTGGCGCCCGGCTGGGGAGGGGGGAGCTGCTGCGCAGCCTAGCCCTGGGCCTCGCCTACAGCGTCGCCGCCTGGCTCCTGCTCTCCATGCTCGGCGTCGCCTAGCCAGCCGAGGAGCCTGAGTACACGGCGCGAGTCGCGGAGCACGGGGAGGCGCTCCCTAACCTCCTCCAGGAGGCCGGGGTCCAGCTCCACCTCCCCGTAGCCCTGGGATGCACCCAGGTCGAGCCTCGCCGCCCCCAGCGGGTCCGCCACCACGCTGCGGCCGGTGAACGGCTCCCCCGCCTGCGACGCCACGGCGACGTAGAACGTGTTCTCCAGCGCGCGCGACCTCGCAGAGACTACGAGCTGCTCCTCCTTCAGGGGCCCCTGGTACCACGCTGCCGGGACGGCGAGCAGCCCCGCACCGCGGAGGGCGAGGCTCCGGGCCAGCTCGGGGAACCTCAGCTCGTAGCACACAGCAACGCCCACGCGGAGGAGGAGCCGCGGCAGCTCGAGCACGGGGGGCGGCTGCCGGCCGGGGCAGAGGATGCTCGACTCCCGGTAGCCGAACGCGTCGAAGAGCACCGTCTTCCGGTAGACTATCCTCCACCCGCCCCCGGGCTCGGCGAGGACCACGCTGCTGTAGACGCAGCCGCCCCTCCTCTCAGCAACCCCCGCCAGGATGTAGGCGCCGTACTCGTAGGCGAGCCCCACAAGCCCCTCGACGAAAGGGCTCCCGCCCGGCTCCACCGCCGCCCCGCGGAGCCCGGGCATGGTGGGGTCGAGGTCCGCGTACTCCGGGAGGATGATGAGGTCAGCCTCGACCCTGGCGCCCCGGAGGAGCCTGAGAAGCCTCTCCAGGCTCTCCCCGGGGCTCCCCCCGGACCGGTACTGCGCGAGGCCTAGCCTCAACCCTCGCCACCGCCGCCGCCGGGCTGGCGTGGCACCCGGGTGTGCTCGCCGAGTATCCAGTACTCCCCATCCTCCCTGGCCTCGAGCTTGTAGACCGGCACGTCCTTCTTCACCCTGTCCAGCAGCTCGGATGCGAGGCAGAACGCCTTCCACCTAGGCTCAGCGACGACGAGGATGTATATCGTAGGCTCGCCCGGCTCCAGCCTCCCAACCCGGTGGATTATCTCGACCGCGTACACCCCCGGCCTGGAGGCGGCGTCCTCGGCTATCTCCCTCATCCTCTGCAGCGCAAGGTCCTCCACGGCCTCGTAGCTGAGGCTGTGCACCCTCCTCCCATCCACGACCCCCTTGACGAACCCCATGAAGACCACGA
>JAADFC010000122.1 GCA_013153105.1 Thermoproteota archaeon | reverse complement strand
GGGCGCTCGCCGCGGCGGGTGTGCCCGCTGAGGTGTACACGAAGGAGTGGGAGCTGCGGAGCCTGCGCGACGCGGGTAGCCTCCTACGAGGCTTCATGGCGGCCGCGGGGGCGGGGGTGCTCCTGGCGGGCGTGCTGGGCCTCGCCCTCGCCGGCGTCCTCGACCTGGCTGGGAGGCTCTACGAGCTCGCCGTCCTGCGGGCGCTGGGGTTCACAGACGAGAGGATAGCCCTGCTCGAGGCTGTGGGGGTGGCGGCCGCCTGGCTCCTCTCGGCGCCCCTGGCGCTGCTGGTGGGCTACATGCTCGCCGGCCACATGGCCAGCCTGGCTGGCAGCGCGTTCCCTGGCCTGGAGCCTCGGGGGCCGCTGGAGTCCCTGCTCGCCTCGTCCTGGGCCGCGGCGCCGGTGCTGGCCTTCAACGCCGCCGTCTGGGCGCTGTACCTGCGCAGGCTGGAGACGGCCAGGCTGCTGGCGGAGCCGCCGTGAGCCCCTCCCCGGGCGGCTGCACAGCCGCTCTAACCGCCCGCTTTAGGCTCTGGAGGGGTGCGCGGGGTGGCCCGGGGCTGTGCAGCTCCAGCGCGGGGTTGGAGGCTCTCGCGAGGCTCCTCGACGCCCTTTCCCACCCGCTTCGGCTGCGTATAGTGGCGCTCCTCTGGGCGAGGGGTGAGCTCTACTTGGCTGAGATAGCGTCTGAGCTGGGGGTCTCGAGGGCCCTCGCGAAGGTCCACCTGAAGAAGCTCGAGGCGGCCGGGATTGTGGAGTCGAGGGTTGTGGTCGAGGAGGGGCGGGCGGTGGCGCGGCGTTTCTACAGGCTGAGCTGGCGTGGCGAGGTCTGCGTGTCACCCGAGCGCATAGCCAGGCTGGCGGGGGTGGCCGGGGGTGGCGGGGGAGAGGCTTGAGGAGCTGCTCCGGGAGACCGACCGTGTATTCGTGATCGTAACCCTGGCTGTCTGGGTATCGTTGACCGTGTACGCCGCCGCGCTGGTGGCCAGCAGCGGCGTGGCGGGGGGAGGCATAGTGTTCGTGGTCTACGCGCTGGCGCTCATAGTGTGGGGGAAGCTGGTGAGGGACTGGATGCAGGAGAGGAAGAGGCTGCTGGAGAAGCTCGCCGGCGGGGAGGGCAGCATAGGCGAGGAGATTCGGAGGCTGCGGGAGGCCATCGAGAGGCTCCGCGAGAGCCTAGAGTCGTAGCGCCGCCGCGGGGCTGGGCTGGATGACGGGGTTCCGGGGGAGGCTCCTCCTCGGCGCTGCACTGGTCGCGGCTGCGATGGTGCTGGCGCCGCTGGTGTTCTGGCGCACCCTCCCGCTGGCCGGCTGCGAGGCTAGGAGGGCAACCCTCTACCAGGGCCCCCTCCCCGAGAGGCTCGAGCTTCTCGTTGACGTCGGCGTGCTCCGCATCCAGCCGGGCCAGGCCGGCGAGGCTGTGGTGGTGGCCGAGTACTGTGGAGGGGTCGCGTGGAGCGTCGACGCGGCGGGGGAGGCTGTGAGGATAGTGGTGGAGCACCCTGAGAGCGGCCGCGTCTCGCTGGGGGCGCCCAGGCTGGTTGTCACCCTCTACCTGCCGCGGGGGCTGACGGCGGGGGAGCTGCGCCTGGAGGCTGGGACGGGCGCCGTGGAGGTGCGGGGGGTGGAGGCTGCAGCTCTCACAGTCAGGGTGGGCGTGGGGGGCGTTGAGGGGCGCGGGGTGAGGGTTCTCAGGGTGTTGAACGTGAGCGTAGGCGTCGGGAGCATCGTCTTCGACGGGCTTTACATGCCCGTGAACGCGTCCGCCAGCCTGGTGGTCGGCGTCGGCTCGGCGGCCTTGACCCTCGACGCGGAGGGGGCCGCGGTGGAGGCTGGGGGCGGCCTGCAGTCCCTCCACACCGCGTGCAGGCCCGCCGCGGGGCCCGTGCTGAGGGTTAGGGTCGAGGTCGGCAGCGCCGACATCGCTTGCAGGGGCTAGCTGCCCACCTCCAGGGGGTCCCTCTGGGAGAGCCTGCGGAGCAGCTCCACCACCGAGAGTGCTGCGAGGAGGCTCGTCCGGGGGTTCTCGGGGCTGGGGACGTTCTCGACGCGTATCTCGAGCCTCCCCGCGGGGCTCTCGACCAGTACCACGTGGATGTTCCTTGTAGCGTTGGGGTCCGCGTAGACCTCGACGGTGGGCTCCCTGCCGGCGGCGAGGGCGAGGGCGGCGGCGACGTTGAGGTTGAGCGGGTAGCGCCTCGCCGCCTCCCGGGCGGGGCCCCGGTAGAGGAGCCTCCTCCCACCATTCAGCTGCTCCCTGCTGAGGCCCAGCGCCTCGGGCGGCTTGACTGTGCGGAGCACCAGCCTCTCTATCCCTGCGAGCCGATGCGCCCTGACCGCGTCGAGGCCCGCTACGGCCCCGGTGGGCACGTATATCCTGGAGCCCGTCTCCCCGGCCGCCCTGGCCAGGCGGCTGAGCAGCTGCTCGTCGAGGAGGGCTGAGACGCTGAGCACCACCAGGCTTGCGCCGGCGCGGAGGACGCGCTCCCCGTACTCGCCCACGGCCTCGGGGGAGGCGGCCTCCACGACTATCTCGGGCCGTGTGGAGAGCAGCTCCTCGAGGCTCCCAGCTATCCTCGGGGGCTCGGGGAGCCTCTCGGCGAGCCGGCGGCACCTCTCCGGCTTGAGGTCGAGCAGCCCGGTGACCCGGTAGGAGAGCAGGCCGGAGGCCACCGCGTCGACTATCCTCGAGGCTATCGCGCCGCAGCCTATTATAGCCATCCTCCTCGGGGCCATGGCGCCGCGCCTCCCCTGGGCCGCCTAGACCTCCTCGGGGGCCGCGAGCACGCTGGCTGGCAGGCCTTTAGAGGCTATGAACCTGCGTAGCTCCTCGTCGACCGTGAGCAGCTTGAGGCCGCTGCTCAGGGCGGTGGCGTATAGCAGGTTGTCAACCATATCCCGGTGTCCGAGGAGCCGCAGGCGCAGCGCGAGGGCGGCAGCCTCCGCTGTAACCGGCGCCCGCTCCATGCCGTCCTCTATCGCCTCCAGCCCCTGGCGCACCCGCTCCATGGCCCCGCTCCGCTGCCCCTCCGGGAGGCTCTGAATATACTTCGATATCTTCCACAGGGCCTCGAGTATGCTTAGCTCGCTGTAGTAGAGCCTGTACCTGGCGAGGCGGGGGAGGCTCCTCATTACACGCCCGCTGGTCTCGAAGCCTAGGACGGGGAGGAGGAAGGAGGTGTCCAGCAGCAGGCCCCGGCTAGGCGAGGTTCTCCTGCTCGGCGAGGCTATCCTCCTCCAGCTCCTCCGGCTCTATCCTCCCTATCCGCCTCCCGTGGAGGGCGAGCCAGATGGGGTCCCGGACGGGCTCTATCACTATCCTCCCATCCTCGGCGCGTATCCTTACACGCTGGCCCTCCTGGAGCCCCACCGCCTCGGCTATAGCTTTGGGTATCACTAGGACCCTCTTACGGCCCACCCTGGTCTCCATGGTCAGGCTCAAGGCCCTCAGTCCAACCTGTAGAGCCGGGTTGGACTGCACTCTATAGGTTTGACTCTCGGAGCCCCATTCCTTTACTGCTGCTCTGATTATTCACGGGATTTGTTGACGTTTTCTGGGGTATGTTAATAACTCTGGGGCCTCCTGTAGGCTAGGTGGACTGTAGCGTAGCTGGAGGGCGTGGGGTGGGCGCTGGGTTGGCGTGCGGGCTCTGCGAGATCGTGGCGGCGCTTGTGTTGAGCCACGAGCTGGGTGTGGCCGAGGAGCCGGGCTACGAGGTGGCGATAGTCGAGAGGCACCGGCGTAGGAGGGCTGAGTGGAGCCTCGAGGCTGTCGAGGCTGGCTTGGAGGAGGATGTTGAGAGGTTCGTGACTACCTCGAGGCCCGCGGCGGAGGGCGCCTACCTAGACGCGGTGGCAGCGTGGAGGCTCTACCGGAGCCGCTGCCTAGAGCGTGGCGGCGGCGGGTTCTGCGAGAGGCTCCGCAGGCTCGCCGCGGCGAGGCTGCACCGCGCGCTGGTGCTGTGGGCGGGCAGCTGGGGTATAGGCTACTCCAGCGCCTTCCAGATACTCCGCGACCTCTCGAGGCTGGTTATGGGCGAGATAGAGCTTCCCGAGTACCTCCGCAGGCACCGTGGCCACATGCACGCCGCGCTGGCCGCGCTGCACATAGCGGAGCCGGGGGAGCAGCCGCCGTTCCCAGGGGAGGTCTGCGCGTTCACCTGCAAGCTTCTCACCGGCCGCCGCTGCAGCTGCAGCAGGCTCAACCACCGGGACATGGCTAGGCTCTACGAGGAGTATCGCGAGAAGATAGTGAAGCCCCTCGCGGAGAGGTGCCCGGTGCTCCGGGAGCTGGCGGAGGCCACCGGTAAGAGCGTGGCGAAGCTGGTTGACCAGGCTATCTGGCTCGCGGCGACTATGGAGGAGAGGCTCGGGAGGGACGAGGCGTTCGCCGAGACGTTCAGGGTGGCGGCTGAGGAGGCTGGCTGCACCGGCGTCGAGGCCGACCAGGCGCTGAGGAGGCTGGAGGAGCAGCTGTCAGCCATGCTCCGGGGCGAGTAGCCCCAGCCTCCCCGAGGCGGGGCAGCCGCCCTGGAGGGGCCGTGCCTCCGCCGAGACGTCGACTGCGACGGGGTTTTTGAAGGGGTAGCTGGTGCTCACCACGTCGACCCCCGTGGCGGCGTAGTCCTGGATGTTGCCCGGGGTTACGCCGCCGCTCGCCTCGACGAGCACCCTCCCCCGGAGCCCCGCAGCCTCGAGCAGCCTCACAGCCCTCGCGACCTCGGCGGGGCTCATGTTGTCGAGGAGCACCGCGTCCGCCCCCGCCCTCGCAGCCTCGAGGGCTGCCTCGGGGGTGGAGGCCTCGACCTCGACTAGCCTGTACCTGCTCCCCCGCCGCGTTCGGAGCCTCTCCAGGGCCGCCTCGAGGCCGCCGAGCAGCTCGGCGTGGGTGTCCTTGACTATCACAGCGTCGCTTAGCCCCCAGCGGTGCGTATCCCCGCCCCCCGCCTCGAAGGCCAGTTTCGCGCAGAGCCGGAAGCCGGGCCACGTCTTCCTCGTCGCCGCCACCACGATGCTGGGGTTGACCGACCTGGCAAGCTCAACCATCTCCCGGGTCCTCGTCGCCACGCCGGAGGCGTAGGCTACAACGTCGATGAGAGTGCGCTCCAGGAGGCTCAAGAGGTCCCCGGGCCCCCGGAGCAGCAGGAGGACCGCGCCCTCCTGGAACCACTCCCCCGGCGCCACCGGCGCCTCGGCATCCAGGCCGAGGATGCGGAGCGCCTCCGCAAGCTCCGCGGTGCACGCGGCGACGCCGGGGCTCCTAGCTACAAGCCTCAGCTCCCCGCACACCCTGTCGAGGCCGAGCAGCGCCGCGGCCTCGTCGCGGTAGGGGACGTCCTCGCCGAGCCACTCGAGGAGCCTACGGGCGAGCAGCCAGGGGGCCACGCCGCGCGCCACGCCACCACACCCCCACGGCGGCACGGCGGGGATGGCGCCTCCCACAATACCCCTCCCCGACCGGCGGGGCTGTGGTGGCTGCAGCGTGGACCCCGAGGCCGTGCTCGCCGTTATGGCCTACCTGGCCGCCGTTCTCGCCTCCCTCAGCAGCCCGGCCCCCCACCACCCCTGGGCCGGCCATGCGGGCGGCCTCGCCTGCTACTGCCTTACAGACGTCGCCGGGGCCCTCGACGAGATACTCTCGTACCCCTGGAGGGTCGCGGTGGTCGAGGCGTCGGAGGCTCCGCCTGGGCTGCCGCGGATGCTCCACGGGCGCGGCGCGGGGCTGGTGCTGGGCTACGTGAACGCGGGCTACGCGGAGGAGTGGAGGAGCTACATGGAGCGGCTGCGCGGCGCCGGGGTTGTACACGAGCCGGCGGGGTATGAGGGGGAGTACCTGGTGGAGCTGTGGAGCCGCGAGTGGCTCGAGGCCGTGCTCTCCGAGGCGCGCCGCGTGATAGAAGCCGGCTACGACGGGGTCTACCTGGACAACATAGACGCCTACCTCGCTGTCGAGGGTAGACCCTGGGCGGCGGGGGCCGACCCCCAGGCCGCGATGGTGGAGCTGGTCTGCACCGTCTCGGAGGAAGTTAGGACTCTGAAGCCCGGGGCTAGGGTCTACATAAACATAGGCTCCGCCGTGGAGCTACTCTACAACGACACCCTCCTATCCTGCATAGACGGGGTGCTCCGCGAGGAGCTATGGAGCACAGCGGCCGGCGACACCGTGGAGCCGCAGGATCCCTGGGAGACCCTGGAGGCCCTCGACGCCCTCTGGCAGGCGGCAAGCAGGGGGAAGACGGTGATAGTCTCAGACCCCGTCGCGGGCCCCGAGGACGCCAGACGGCTCTGCAGCCGCGCCTGGAGCCGGGGCTGGCTCCCCGTGCCCCAGCCCATCGACGCCTGGGACTACAGCCGCCCGCCCCCCGTGGGGTGGTGCACGCGGCGCAGCAGCTGACCCCGCCCGGGGCCTCCATGCGAGCTGGGGGGCGGCGCCGCCGGCTTTCGCGGGGGCCCCGGCTGGGCTGCCCCTGCCGCCTCTAGGCGCTCTCCTGTGAGGGGTGGAGCAGGGCTTGGAGAGGTACCCGGGCCTCGACGCTGAGGGCAACGTTACCGGCTACGCGGTGTCGAGCGTGGAGTTCAGCGTGCTCTACGACGCTGAGGGGAGGAGGGTCGGGAGCTACATGTGGATAACGCCGGAGTACGCGGTGAGGGTCGACGAGTTCATCGAGGATGGCCTGCTGCGCGTCGGCGACGTCTCCATAGAGTATGCTAGGCTGGTGGAGGATATTCCCTGGCCCCTCGTCTACGTGGCGCCGGACCTGGAGGAGTACATTGACTGGGTCGCGGCCAGGCACGGCGGGGAGCTTAGGGGGAAGACGGTGATGGTCAACTATAGCGGTGGTAAGGATAGCACTGCCGTGCTGGCGGTTGTGGCGGGTCTGGCCGAGAGGGTTGAGGGGCTTAGCGCCTACGCGGTCTACAGCCACGTGGTCTACCTGGAGCCTGTGAGGAACATAGACTTCGCCGTCAAGGCTGCCGAGAGGCTGGGTGTGGACATAGAGGTAGTCGAGGCTGACCGGGAGCTGATGCGGAGGAGGCTGCTGGAGGAGGGGCTCCCCTACCGCGGCAGGCGCTGGTGCACCTACATGAAGCTCCGGCCGATAAAGAGGCTCAAGAAGCAGCTGAAGCCGGATAGTATAGCGGACGGGGACAGGATGACGGAGGCTTTCAAGAGGTTCCTACGCCTCTATCAGATGTCCCCCCGCGCTCCAAGGCTCTACAGTGGCGGCAGGCTCCGCCCCATCTACATCTGGACGCTGCTCGACATAGTGTTGAACGTCCGGCGCCTCGGCCTGGTGCACCCTGACTACCTCGAGGGGCTCCCGAGGGTGGCATGTATGATGTGCCCCTACAAGGCGCTCCACGAGTTCAACGAGCGTCAGCTGGAGCTGCTCGAGGACCCGGGCCTTATAGAGGAGGCTATCAAGGCCAGCTACCGCCGCTGGTACGACCCCGGGAAGATACCCTGGGAGGCTTTCCGGGAGCAGCACCTCTGGCGCCACCATCCCAGGGTGGCGGAGAAGATGTACCAGGCCAAGAGGCTGCTGGAGAGGATGAGCCTGGAGGAGATAGACAGGGAGCAGGTGGAGGCCCTCTACCGGAGCCTCTGGCTCAACCCCCTCCCCCGGGCGGCGAGGGTGGAGCCGGAGAGGGCGGTGGAGACGCTAGCTTCAATGGTGCTGGGGGCCTACCAGGCCGCGGTGGAGGCTGCGGAGAATGCCCGGAGGCTCGTCGAGGAGGAGCGGGCCGCAGCCGCTGCTGGCGGTGCACCGTCCGGGCGACCCGGCCAGGGCTGAGCCTCTCCTCGAGAGTCTGCTCTCCATGCTCCGGGCCGCGGGGCTGGAGGCGGAGCTGGGGCTCGTGGAGGACCTAGCATCCCGCCGGGGTGGAGGGGAGAAGCTGCTCCTCCTCATGCCCAGCCGAGGCGGGCACTGGGCGAGCCTCGTCGAGGCCGGGTACCGGGTGGAGATGCTGCCCGTCCACGTCTGGGCCTCCGCCCTGGCGGAGGAGGCTCTGCACCGGGGGGCCGTGGGGGTCCAGGTTGTGGCGCTGGAGGCTAGGAGGCTGCGCGAGCTGCAGAGGGCAGACCTGGAGAGGGCGAGGCGGGTCCTGTCGCTCTACGGGCTCGAGGCGAGGCTTGTGATGCTGCCCAGCCTCTCCGCCCGGCCGCCCAGGCTTCCGGGGCGGCGGTGGCTCCAGGCGCCGGCGGCGATGCTGCCGGGCCGCCTTGAAGCGTCTGCATGCGCCGCCGCCCCCGGACGCTGCCTGGGCCCCATAATGGGCTACGCTGCCCCGCGCATAGCGGCCTGGATAGTAGAGGCTGCGGAGGGCGAGGAGCCGGGCAGGGAGGCCAGCGGCGCCACGTAGACCTCCACTATATTAACCCTGAAACCGCCACCACCCCAGAGGGCGGGGAGAAGGCCCGTGGAGGGGCCCCAGCGGGGGGCTCCGCGCGGGTAGGGCCGGGGGCTCGCCCTCCCCCACGCCCGAAACGGGCGCAATGCGGGGGCCA
>JAADFC010000112.1 GCA_013153105.1 Thermoproteota archaeon | reverse complement strand
TGGGCTTAGGGTTTCGGTTGTGGGGTTGGCTGTTTATGCTCCTGGTAAGGGTCCGTTTGTTGGGCTTGGTCGTAGGGATGTTGCTGGTCTTGTTGGTGAGGCTAGGAGGCTTGGTGTGAACTTCTTCGTGTCGGCGCCGGTTTATGGTAGGGGTGCTCTTGAGGCTCTTCGTGAGGGTTTGGGCGGTGATTTTGAGGGTGTTGTTGTGGGGCTTCTTGTTGGCTATCGTGAGAGTGGGGGGCAGAGTTTCGAGCCGGAGTTCCTGGTTGGGGAGGTTGAGGCTGCCTGTGACGTGTTGGGTCATTGTCCGGTTGAGCTTGTGTTTCTGCATGAGCCGGGGCTTGACGTGTTGAGGAGGCCGGAGGTGTATGAGGCTGCTTCGGCTCTTGTTGAGGAGGGGCTTGCGCTTCATGTTGGTGTCTCGCTGGGGGCGGATGTTGACGCTGTGGCCTCGGCTAGGGAGGCTTTGAGGAGGGAGGTTGTGGAGGTTTTGAGGTTCCCGTATAGTATGGTTGAGCAGGAGCCTGGTGGCACGCTGGCTCGGATGGCTAGGGAGCGGGGTCGTGGCGTGGTGGTTTCGATGCCTCATGCGGGGGGCCTGTTGCTCGGGGAGTCTGGTATGCCGGAGTGGGACAGGTTGGAACCCTACTATGCTGGTGGGAAGAGGATGAGGGGCTGGTATCGTAGCGCGCTGGCTCTCTACGAGTTTATGAAGAGCGAGCTTAGGGAGGAGCTGGCGGAGGTGTTGGAGTCTATGACTCCGGCGCAGCTGGCGCTCCGGTTCGTGTATTCTAGCATCCCGGTTGACAGTGTTGAGGTGGCTGTTAGGAGTGTGGCTAAGCTTAGGGAGCTTGTGGAGGCTGCGGAGAGGCCGGAGCTGCCGGAGCGGCTTGTGGAGAGGATACGTGGGGTGTACGCGAAAAAGGCTGGGCGGGGCAGCTAGCCTCCACTCTCCCTTGGGGTTTCCATTTAGGGTGTGGGGGCGGGCATCCCGCCGCCGCTGGATGCTGTGGCGGAGGCTTCTACTTCGACTATTATCGTGGCCGCGGCGTTTATCTCTAGGAGCGCTGTTTCTACGTGTATGCTGGCCTCGACTACCAGGCGGGCCTTGGCTGTGAGGCTGGTCTCGCCCCTGGCCTGGGCTAGCAGCTGGGCTGCCGCGTCTAGCTCGGCTGTGGCCTTGGCGAGGTGCTGGGCTGCCTGGTCTAGCATCTGCTGTGCGGTCTCGTTGCCGGCGGTGCGGGCCCGCAGCTCCTCGATCTTGGCCTGCATCCTGGTTATGTTGGCCTTCGCCTCTGCTATTGTTTTCTCGAGTGCTCTTATCTGGAGCTGTATCGCCGCCTTGGCCTCTGCTGCGGCCCGGTGGACGAGCTTCTCCGCCGCGGCCAGCCTTGCGTGGGCTTCGGCGAGCAGCTCGGCTGCGAGGGTGGCGTTGGCCTCGGCCTGGGCCTTCGCCTCGGCGGCTAGTGTTGCTGCGGCCTCGAGCTCGACGCTGGCGTTGGCGGCTAGCTGGGCGGCGAGCCTGAGCCTCGCTGCTGCCTCGGCGTCGAGCTCTATTGTTGCGAGCTGCTGCAGCGCCTCCTCCACGTCGCTGAGGGTCTCGTTTAGCTCGGCTATCTTCTCCAGCATCTTCTCGGCGGCCTCGCGGGTCTTCGCCGCGGCCTGGCCCGCCGCCTCGTCTAGGCTGATGCCGAGCAGCGCGGCTGCCTCCTCAAGCTTGGCCCTGGCCTCGGCCAGCGCTGCCGCGGCCTGGGCTAGGGCTTCGAGGCTGCCGGTGGCCCTGTACTCGGCGAGCAGCTGGGCGGCGGTGGAGAGGCTGGCCTTGGCCTCCGCTATCAGCTGCAGCGCCGTGGTAACGTTCACCGCAACAGTGGCGTTGACGGCTGCTGTGGCGTTGGCTATTGCCTCGAGGCTCGCGGCTGCCTGCTGGAGCACCTGAAGCTGGGCCTCGAGGCGCTGCTCGAGGCTGGCCCGAAGCTTCTCGAGCATGTCCTCCGCGCGGCTGGCCAGCTTCTCTGCGTCGGCCAGCAGCCTCGCAGCTGCCTCGGCGTCGCCGGAGGCTGCGGCTGCGAGGCTCTCGTTGAGCCTGGCCTCCGCCTCGGCTATGATGCGGAGCAGCTGCTCAGCCCTGCCGGCGGCGGTGGCGTTGGCCTGTAGGCTGGCCTCGACCTGGGCGAGCAGCTCCGCCTGGGCCCGCAGCTCTCCGAGCTTGGCCTGGAGGCTGGACGCCATGGTCGCGTTGAACTCGGCTGTGGCAGTGGCGTTGCCCTGGCCCTGGCCGGCGCCGCGGTGGCCTCCGTGGTGTTTGCCGCCCCCGCCGCCCCAGGGCATGGTCACGTTTATCGTCTTGTTTATGTGCTCCATTATCTTCCTGGTTGCCTCCTCGGCCTTCCTCCTAGCCTCCTCCATGTGCTTCTCCACAGCCTTCCTTATCTGCTCGGCAAGTCCCGCGCCCGCGGCCACCGCGTAGGCGGCCCTGGCGTAG
This sequence comes from Thermoproteota archaeon, assembly GCA_013153105.1. Lineage (GTDB taxonomy): Archaea > Thermoproteota > Thermoprotei_A > Sulfolobales > Pyrodictiaceae > QNYQ01. The sequence continues at coordinate 6,196 of JAADFC010000112.1, read as the reverse complement.
CCGTAGGCCTTCACTGAGGCCTGGAGGCTGAGGCGTAGGTGGTAGAGGGCCTCCTCGCTGCGGCCCTCGGCCTTCAGCTGCAGCGCCAGCTCCAGCTCAGCCTTGGCCTCCGCGAGGCTCTCGTTGGCCCTGGCGAGGAGCGCCTCTATCCTGGCCCTGGCCTCCGCGTCTATGGTGGCGTTCTCGAGCGCCTGGAGGGTGGCGTTTATCAACGCCTCGGTCTCGGCTATGGTCTTGTTGACCCTCTCGAGCAGCTGGTCCCACGCGGCCATAGAGGCCTTGGCCTTAACCTTCTCCATTATCCAGACTATGCCCGGCAGCTCCGGCATGCGGTGCCTGGCCTCGAGCTCCGCCACCATGTCTACGCTGGCCGCGGCCGCGAGCATTGCAGCCGCCCTGGCCAGGTCGGCCTGGGCCCTGGCGAGCAGTGCGGCGGCGGCGCGGAGGTCGCCCCTCTCTATCAGCTGGCCGGCCTCGGCGAGGGTCGCGTTAACCCGGTCGAGCAGCCTGGCCACCGCCCTAGCCTGCACCGCCGCCAAGCCGCCGGCGGTGCCGTTGAGCAGCGCCTCCGCCTGGGCCCGCAGCTCCTCGAGCTTGGCTTCGAGGGCCGCCCTCCAGGCCTCGAGGGCTGCGGCTGTGCTGTTGGCCTCGGCCGAGACGCTGGCCACCATGCTAACGGTGGCGTTCACAGTCTCAAGCTCGGCGAGCGCCTTAACCAGCTTCCTCACCGCATGCTCATCCACCACGCCCCTCTCTATCTTCATCCTCTCGAGCAGCGTCATGGCCAGGTGGAGGCTCCTCTGTATCCTTGCTATCTCCTCCACGCCCTTCTCGGCTATCTCCTTAAGCAGCCTGGTTGCGGCCCTCGTGACCCTGGCGGTTATCTCGGCGGCGGCGAGCACGCGTATCCTAGCCTCTATCCTCGCAGCTATCTCGGCGGCTGCGCGCAGGTCGCCGCGGGCCAGCGCGGCCTCGAGCTGCTCCGCCAGCTGCGCCAGCACGGTGTCGTTGTACCTGGCGGCGGCCTCGCGGGCCCTCTCAGCAACCTTGGCCAGCAGCTTCTCCTGGAGCCTCACCCGTATCTCCTGGGCCTCCTGGCGAGCCTGCGCCTCGAGCTTAGCCTTCGCCGCCTCGTGGGCCACGCGTAGCAGGGCTACGAGCCTGGCGAGCTGCTCGGCGTCCATGGACATTATCGCTGTAGCGTTGAGGGATAGGGCCTCCGCGACCGCGGCTGCCACGGTCTCGTTCACGCCCAGCGCCGCCGCGATCTCGGCGGGGTCGCTCATGTTCGCTACGCCGAGGGCGTTGAGGGCCGCGTACAGGCTGCCGCGGAGCACCAGGGCCTCCGCCGCCAGGCGCAGCCTCACGTCAACAGTCACGGTAGCCGTGGCCTCTGCCTCCTGCGCGTAGGCTAGCAGGGGCTGGAGCCCGGAGAGGAGCACGAGCCCCAGCAGCAGTAGGGCCTGGAGCCTAGCCGCGTGTACGGTGGCGCGCATCGCGTGCCTCACCTCTCGCGCACCCGCGCACCGGCCGGGGTAGGGGTCCGGTTCTCATAAGGGGGCGGCTGGGCCGCGTGGTTCCGCTGGGGGAACGGTTCGTTCCACCCTTTACGGGACGTTCCTGGAGCGAACCGGAACAACATGGTTCTATATCGCGGCCGCTCCTTGCGGCCGGGGAGGGCTGCATGGTGGGAGGAGTGATTGGGGACGCCCTGGATGGGGTGGCGGAGCAGTGTTGGGGGGTGAGCTGCGGTTGAGGCTCGGGTTGCCGGTGCTCGTGGCGGCGTTGGCGCTGCTCTCGGCGCCGGCGCTGGCTGCGTGGGAGACGCCGGTGATACACATAGCCTCCGACGGCACGGTCACGGTGACGGTTAACGGCACCGTGGAGCCTGGGTTGAACGCGTTCCCCGCGCCGGCGCCGCCGGTGCCCGCTACGATAACGGCTGTGGTGGACGGCGAGGCGGTGCCGGTAGTCTACGAGAACGGCACCATCTACGTGGCGAGCGACCGCACCGCCGCCGCGTCCATAACCTACGTGGTGAATGTAACCCAGGCGGATGGCGGCCTATCCTTCACGATAGGAAACCAGACTGTCAAGCTGGTCGTCGAGCCTAACATAGTGCTGCTGCAGCTGCCCCGCGGCCTGCTGGCCGCAGAGCAGGCCGACGGGAGGCTGGTGCTCACGGTCCAGGGGCCCGACACGATAGTCTATCTGGTGACCCAGCCGCGGCAGGCCCAGACAACGACACAGACACAGACGGCGACAGCCACACCGGCGCCGACGGCTACGCAGACTGAGACGCAGACCGCGACCCAAACAGCCACCCCGGCGCCAACCGCAACCCAGCCGCAGCAGACACAACAGCAGGCGCCGCAGCAGACGGCGACGGCCACCCAGACGCCTGCCGCTCCAGCTCAGGCTCCGACGCAGACCCAGCAGCCGCAGCAGACCGCGCCGGCGCAGACACAGGCTCCGGCAGAGACGGCGCCAACCCAGCCGGGCGGCATGGGGGCTCTCACCCTCGCAGCCGCCGCCCTGATAGTAGCCGCCGGTGCCGCGATCGCAGTGGCGGTGCTCCGGGGGCGGAGCCGCCCGGGGGCGGTTAGGGGCCCCGGGGAAGCCCAAGCGCTGATGACCCGGGGCCTCGACGACGTTGACAGGCTGATACTGGAGACTATCGAGAAGAACGGCGGCGAGATGCTGCAGAGCGAGCTGATGAGAGCCACGGGTCTCCCGAAGACAACCCTATGGAGGCACGTGAGGAGGCTGGCAGAGCAGGGCTACATAGAGGTCATAAGGGAGGGTAAGGCGAACCGGCTGCGCCTACGCCGCAAACCCTAGAGGCGGGGCCGCGCACGCCCCAGGGCTCCAGCCTGCCCCGCGTTTTTCCCCGGCTATTCAGCTCTGGGAGGTCCTCGCCTGCACGGCCTCCTCCGAGACTGTGACTATCTTTTTGCCCTTCAGTATATCGAGCAGCGGGTAGGGCTCCATGCGCCACCCGTGGCGCGGGTGGTACATGTCGAAGGGGAGCACGGTGCCGAACCCGTAGGTTATGGTGCCAGTGCTCGCGTTGCAGCCTCCCAGGCTCCTCCTCACGTCCTCGAGGAGCTGGTCGGGGACCACTATCACTGTGGCGGCTGTGGACTCGCCTGCGAAGACGCTGGCTGCGAGGCGGAGCCTCGAGGCGAGCGCGTACAGCCTCGGCGCGCAGGCGGCGTCTGTGGCCACGTAGAGGCTGACGAGGCTCTGGGACAGTGGGGGGTGCCAGTGTACCTTGTGGAGGAGGGCGCGCCCTATGAGGCGCTGCCGGCTCAGCCTCTCGTAGGCCTGCATGGCCTTGCTCTTGACGAGCCTCACCCTCACGTTCGGCATGTCTCGGCCCATCCGCTCCCGGACGGCCCACGTGGCGTCGAGTATATCGGGCTTCGAAGCCAGCGGGTTGAGGTCCAGCACCGAGTACAGCATCAGCTCTATGATGCCATACTTTATCCTGCCGGGAGGCTTGAGGAGCCCTGCGTACTCCTCCTCGAGCGCCCTGGCCGCTGCTATCTCGTCCCTGGGGTCCCCTGTGGGAGGGCTGCAGGGGGCCCGTATCGGGGTGGTCCAGCCTATGTCGACGCTGCGGAGCCCCTGGAGCCCCTCGACTATCTCGCTGTAGAGCCTGTCCTCAAGCTCGACCGGGACTATGTAGCTGTAGTACGCCCTGTTGTCCATGGTTACACGGTAGGAGTAGAGGTACCGGTGGGCGGGCACCACGCGGGCCAGGTCGTCTATCTCCCTAGCCTCGACCCGCAGCGGCTCAGCCTCCGCCACGAGGGTCTTGAGGCCGAGCACCCTTATGTCGCGGATGTGCTGCGGCCACGTCTCCTCGGGCGGGGCGTTCCGCAGCTCCCTAAGGGCCGTCTCGACGGCGTGCTCGGAGAGGCCCAGCTCCTCGCGCAGGGCCTCCTTATCCTCGTTTAGACGCGGGTCGTAGCAGGCCAGCATCCGCGCCACTAGCCTTGCCTTGGAGGAGACTTCCAAGCCTATACTCCCCGGGGGCGGTGAGGGCTGGGCCGAGGCCGGGAGGCAACCTCTGGGGCCCCACCGGTGTCCCAGTTGAAAAACGTTTCTGGCAGGGGCTTGCAGGGTTTCGTCTAGCGCTACTGGAGGCTGAAGCCGTGCTCTCTTAGGCAGCGCTGGAGGGCCTCTGAGGCTGAGGCGTAGTAGCCCTCGCTGTCGAACACGTATGTGAACAGCTTCACTGCGCGGGCGCCGTACGTCTCCGCTACCAGCCTCGACTTCTCCCTGGGGTCGCCGTACTCCTCGTAGTCTACTATAGCCTCGAGGGGCTGCCTCCTCCTCGGCTGCGGCTGCTCCGCCGGCCTGCCGACGGCCAGGCCTACTGCGGGGATGACGTAGCGTGGCGCACGTATTATCTCGGCGACCGCGCAGGGGTTCTCGTAGAGTGCGACGTAGACGATGCCGTAGCCCAGGCTCTCCGCGGCGAGAGCGGCCCAGCCCGATGCTATCCCGACGTCTATCAGGGCCTCGTAGAGGTTGGCGAGGCGGGGGATGACCTTCACCCCGATCTGCTCCCCCGCCGCCACTATCTTAGCGTAGTCGACGCTGAACACGAGGAAGGCTGCAGCGTTCGCGACGTGCTCCTGGCCTCCGACGGCGTCGGCGAGCTGGCGTAGCTTCTCCTTTGAGCGTACCACGGTTATGCTGAGCGGCTGCAGGTTCCACCCGGTGGGCGCCCGCCTTGCTGCCTCGAGTATCTCCCCCAGGTCCTCATCGGGTATGGGCTCGCCGGTGAACCTACGTATGCTGACATGCTTCTTTATCTGTTCGATACAGCAGGCCAAGATGCTCTAGCCTCCCCTCCCCTCGGCTAGGCGGGCCGCGGCGTTGAGGCGGGGCGCCGGGGGGCCCAGGGGGTAATACGGTGACCCGCCGCCCCCTGATGCCAGGATGTTTAGCGCGTGGCGACTCGGGTAATTAGGGGGGAACGGGGTGGGCACGGGCCTGGGGCTGGGGCTGTGCCCGTCGAGACTAGGAGGCCGGTCGCCGTTATCGCCGACTGGGACGCGGACGGCGCGACCAGCGCTGCGATGATACTCTACGCGCAGTACTACCGTAAGCTGTACCCGTTCCGGGGGGAGCGGCGGGAGGTTGTGCTGGAGCCCTCGGGGCCGAGGGGGTTCCCGGAGGCGCTGGGCAGGGTCTCCTCCCGCGGCTGCCCGGCGGCGCTGGCGGTGCTGGATATACCGTTGACGGACAAGGTTTACGAGGCGCTGCGCGGCTTCGCGGCCGGCTGCGGGGACACTAGGCTCATCTACATAGACCACCACTTCTCGACGATATACATGTCGAATAGGCTCTACGAGCTGACCGAGGAGGCGTACCTTGGCCACCGTCCGACTGCCGTGCTGACCTACAACCTGCTCCGCAGCCTCGGTGTTAGACACGTCACGCCGAGGCTGACCGCGTTCATGAGGGCTGTGGGCGTGCTCGAGAAGAGCGGGAGGGCGCTCAGCGAGGCGGAGATGAGGGTGGTCAAGCTGGCGGCTAGCATATCCAAGGCTTCAACGGTGCTGAGGGACCCGGAGCTGTGGAGGAAGCTCATCCGCTGGCTGGCCAGCCCACTGCCGCAGGACGCCCCGATAGACCTCACCACTGTTGAGCGTGTAGTGAGGGTTGCGGAGGAGAGCGACAGGAGGCTCCTGGAGAAGGCTAGGGACCTGGCCTTCTCGGCGAGGAGGGTGGGCTACATCAAGTTCGTGGACGCGCGGGGCAAGTGGCGGGGCCGGGGGGCGAGTGCGCTGGCGTCGAAGCTGTACCACATCCTCCGCCAGCCCGTGGCGGTGCTGGTGGAGAGGGAGGATGGGTCCCTCCTGCTGATAATCCGCAGCCGCGGCCGCGGCGCCTATAGGGTGGCTGTGGGCCTCATGAAGGAGGGGCTCGCGGAGAACATCGGGGGGCACAGCGGGCTTGCCGTTGTGAGGCTCAGGGAGGGCCTCGAGATGGAGACGCTGTTGGACCGGCTGAGGAGGCTCAGTCTAAGGCTTTGAGCCCCAGCAGCGGCGCCATCCGCTCCCAGACTTCCCTACAGAACCCCGCTTCTCCGCGTATGGGGCTGGGCTGGGGCGTTGGCGCGGGGTCGAGGGCGGTGAGGCAGTAGATTTCCCTGGCGAGCTTCTCCTGGGGCTCCCAG